>NZ_JBNHFG010000033.1:0-28089 GCF_059090025.1 Arthrobacter sp. Y3224198 | reverse complement strand
GGGGCGGACAGTGGCGGGGCCGGCTACGGCCGGGCCACCTCGCGCGCAGCGGGGGAGCGGACCGGAAGCAGGACCAGCAGGCCGGCCGCCAGCACGGCCACGATGCCGATGATGCCGTACCGCTGGGCACCGAAAATCACGATGCACGCCGAGAACAGCGTGGGTGCCAGGAAGCTGACCGCGCGTCCCGTGGTGGCGTACAGGCCGAAGAGTTCGCCCTCCTTGCCCTCAGTGGCCAACCGTGCGAGGAACGCCCGCGACGCGGCCTGCGCCGGTCCCACAAAGAGGCACAGCAGCAGCCCGAACACCCAGAACGTGGTGTCGCCGCTCCATTGCATCCCCAGCATGTCCTGCTCGCCCGGACCCAGCACCACCACGGCGGTGCCGGCCAGGATCAGTCCGATCAGCGACCCGACGATCACTGCCTTGGGTCCGGCCCGATCATCAAGGAAGCCGCCGATCACGGAGCCGACAGCGGCAATCACGTTGCCGAAGATGGCGAACATGATCACCCGCGAGAGTTCCCAGCCGAAGGTTCCGGACGCAATTACTCCGCCGAAGGTAAACACCGCTGCCAGTCCGTCGCGGTACACGGCACTCGCCAGCAGGAACCAGATGGTGTGCCGGTCGCTCTTGAACAGCGCCTTGATGCGCTGGAAAAGCAGTTTGTAGGAGGCAATGATGCCCAGGCGGGCCACGGCGTCCTGCCGCGGAACCTCCGGGACGGCAAACATCAGCGGCAGGGCGAAGAGCAGGAACCAAACGGCGGAGAACACAGCGACCGAGCGCAGGTTCAGGCCGTCCTCGCTGGTCACGCCGAACCAGCCGACCTCGGGCTGGACAAAGCCGACCAGCACCAGTGCCAGCGCCGCAATGCCGCCCACGTAGCCGGCCGCCCAGCCCAGCCCACTGACCTTGCCCACGCTGGCGGGCGTGGACACCTGGCTAAGCATGGCGTTGTAGTTCACGCCGGCGAATTCAAAGAACAGGTTGGCGGCGGCAATCAGCGCAACACCCAGCACCAGGAACTGCGGGGAGGGGAAGACAAACCAGCACGCCGCCATCAAGGCACACACCAGCAGCGTGTTGATGGTCAGCCATTTCCGCCGGTGGCCGCCGGCGTCGGACCGTTGCCCGGTGATGGGGGCGAGGACCGCCACGGCGACGCCGGCCACGGCCAGGCCCGCGCCCAGGACGGCCGAATTGTCATCGGTGTCACCGAAGGAGGACGAGGTCAGGTACACCGTGAATACAAAGGTGGTCATCACCGCATTGAATGAGGCGGATCCCCAGTCCCAGGACGCCCAGGCAAGCACCTGCTTCCAGCGTGCAGGTTGTGAAGCGGGCGCGGCGCTGCCGTGCGCTTTGTGTGTTCTGAGACTCATGCCGCAGAGCCTAGTGCCAGCGGGCGGCAAAAGCGGCATTCTGCGCTCCGCACCCGGCGGCGAGTCCCGGTGGCGCGGACGCCGAATAGGAGGGCGCGTGTATGCCATGGGTAGAATGTATAGACGACCTTGACCGCCCCCCCCTTTGATAACTCCACCGATTACTAGACCGCCAACTACACGGATCTTTACTGCGTGTAGCGCTGAATCAATGACAACAGAGTCCGGGAGATCATAGTGCTGTTTGTGTTCACCGTTTTGTTTACGGTGGCACTGGTTGCGCCCTTATTTTTCCGGAAGGCTGGCCGGTCGGCATTCTTCCTTCTCGCTGCCTTCCCGGCAGCTGCGTTTGCCTGGCTGATGGCCACTTTCCCGCAGTACACCGGCGCCAACCAGACCATTGCCTCGGGAGCGCCCAACGCTCCGCCGTCCGTAACCATTCCCTGGATTCCCGACCTGCGGGTTGAACTCGCCTTCCGGATGGACACGCTCTCCGCCGTGCTTTCCATCCTGATCCTGGGCGTGGGTGCGCTGGTCCTTTTCTATTGCGCCCGGTATTTCCGGCCCAATGACCCGAAGATGGGCACGTTCGGTGCCCAGCTGCTGGCTTTTGCCGCCGCCATGTTCGGACTTGTGACGGCAGATGACCTGATCCTGCTGTTCATCTTCTGGGAACTGACCACCATCCTCTCCTACCTGCTCATCGGGTACGCGGCACACCGCCTTTCGGCCCGGCGCGCCGCGCTGCAGGCGCTGATCGTCACCACGTTCGGCGGCCTGGCCATGCTGGTGGGCATGATCATGCTCGGTTCCGCGGCGCAGACGTACCGGATCTCCGAGATCATGGCGCAGGCCCCGGAACTGGTGGACTCCGGCACCCTGGTCAACGTCGCCATCGCCCTGATGCTGGTGGGCGCCGTGTCGAAGTCGGCCCTGTTCCCGTTCCACTTCTGGCTGCCGGCCGCCATGGCTGCGCCCACGCCGGTCAGTGCCTACCTGCACGCGGCCGCGATGGTGAAGGCCGGCATCTACCTGACGGCACGGCTGGCACCGGGCTTCGCGGAAACGGCGTTCTGGCACCCGATTGTGCTGGTTCTGGGCCTGGCGACCATGCTGCTGGGCGGCTGGCGTGCCCTGCGCCAGTACGACATCAAACTGATCCTTGCCTACGGCACGGTCAGCCAGCTCGGTTTCCTCACCCTGGTGGTGGGACTGGGTTCGCGGGAGGCCGCCGTCGCCGGCATGGGCCTGCTCCTGGCCCACGGTTTCTTCAAGGCCACCCTGTTCCTGGTGGTCGGGATCATCGACCACCAGGCCGGCACCCGCGACATCCGCAAGCTGTCCGGGATCTTCCGGGCCGCGCCGAAGCTGGCCGTGGTAGCCGTGATCGGTGCTGCGTCCATGGCCGGCGTGCCGCCGCTGCTGGGGTACGTGGCCAAGGAATCCGTTTATGAGACGTTCGTGCACTACGGCGAGCAGCAAGGCACGTTCGCGGCGTGGCTGCTCCTGGCCGGGATCGTCGCCGGGTCCATCCTGACGTTCGCCTACAGTGCCCGGTTTATCTGGGGAGCGTTCGCCACCAAGGACGAGTGCAAGTCCACTCCGTTCAAAGCGGTGTCCTGGTCCTTCCTCGGAGCCCCCGCCGTACTCGCGGCGGCCACGGTGGTCTTCGGTCTCTGGCCGGCCCCGCTGGATTCGGCCATCGCCTCCTACGCGGATCTTTTCCCGTCGGAAGGCAAACCGACCCACCTGGCGCTCTGGCACGGGCTCACCCCCGCACTTGGACTGACCGTCCTGACCCTCGCGGTCGGAACCGCGCTGTTCCTGCTGCGCCGGCAGATGGAATCCTTCCAGCGCGACGTCGCCTCGCCGATCGATTCCGAACGCACCTACCGCGGAGCCATCGGTGTGCTCGACGACGTCGCCGTCTGGGTGACGGGCCGCACGCAGCGTGGTTCGCTCACGTTCTACCTGTTCGTCATCCTGATCATGGCGATCATCACGCCGTTCTCGGCGCTGATCATCCGGTCCGCACCCATGCCGGACAGTTTCCGCTGGTATGACAACCCGTTGCAGGCCGTGATCGGAGCCGCAGTCATTTTTGGCGCCGTTGCCGCGGCACGGGCAAGCAAGCGCTTCCTGGCCGTGCTTATGGTGTCCGTCAGCGGCTACGGCATTGCCCTGATCTTCGCGCTGCAGGGTGCCCCGGACCTGGCGCTGACGCAGATGCTGGTGGAAACCATTGTGCTGGTGGCCTTCGTCCTGGCGCTCCGGTCCCTGCCGGCCCGCCTGTGGAAGCGCGAGCCGAAACGACACCGCCTGCTCCGCGCGCTGCTGGGCATTGCCTTCGGCGCTTCCATGGTGGTCTTCGCCATGACCGCAATGGCGTCACGCGTGGCCACCCCCATTTCCCTGGACTTCCCGAAGCTGGCCTACGAGGGCGGCGGCGGATCCAACATCGTGAACGTGACCCTGGTGGATATCCGCGCGTGGGACACCTTCGGTGAAATCACCGTGCTGGCCATCGCTGCCACCGGCCTGGCCTCCCTGATCTTCGTTCGCGGACGCGGCGACAAGCGGCGCCGTGCGGAGGGCGTGGCCACCGGCTCGGTGGACCGCGGACGGGAGCAGTTTGCCTCCACGGGCCGCCGGCAGGCGACCCTGGCACTGGCCCGGAAGTTCTCCAGCGTGGGCCGGGATGCCTGGCTGGTGGCGGGCCGGACGCTGGCTCCCGAGCGGCGTTCCATCATCTTCGAAGTGATCACCAGGCTGCTGTTCCACTCCGTCATCCTGTTCTCCATCTACCTGCTGATCGCCGGGCACAACGCCCCCGGCGGCGGGTTCGCCGGCGGCCTGATGGCCGGACTGGCGCTGACCATCCGGTACCTGGCCGGCGGGCGCTTCGAGCTGGCGGAAGCCAGCCCGGTCAGCGCCGGAACCCTGCTGGGCGGCGGTCTCGGCCTCATTGCGCTGTCCGCGGCAGCGCCGCTGTTCTTCGGCGGGCAGATCCTGCAGAGCGCCATCATCAAGTTCAGCTGGCCGGTTTTCGGGGAAATCAAGTTCGTCACCTCCACGATCTTCGACATCGGGGTCTACCTGGTGGTGGTTGGCCTGGTCCTGGACGTCCTGCGCAGCCTGGGTTCGGAAATCGACGAACGCAGCGAGGGCGACAGGGACGACGACGACGAGAGCATTGTGGAGGAACCGCAAATCATCGGAACTGAGCAGCAGCTGGACGCCGACGCCGGCACTGGCGCCGGCACCCGGCCGGAAGAGGAAGAGGTGGCCCGGTGACGGTAAACCTGACACTTCTCCTCGTGATGGGCGCCCTGTACGCCTGCGGTATTTATCTGCTGCTTGAACGCAGCCTGACCCGGGTGGTGCTTGGCCTTGCCATGCTGACCAACGCCACCAACATGCTGCTGCTTGCCACGGGCGGGCCGGCGGGACTGGCGCCCATCTTCAACAAGGACCTGGCAGCAGATGCCTACAACGATCCGCTGCCGCAGGCCTTCATCCTCACCTCCATTGTCATTTCCTTCTCCGTGACCGCCTTTATGCTCGGCATCATCTACCGGTCATGGATCCTGGGCCGGCAGGACGAGGTCCAGGACGACATCGAAGACCGCCGCGTGGCCAGCCAGAGCAGTTTTGACGCTGAAGACGACGCCGACGTCCCGGAGGACACCACGGAATTCACCCCGCCCGCCGAAGCCGAAGAAGCTCCGGGCTCCCAACGCCATAACAGCACCGGAACGGAACCGGAGGTGAACCGGTGAACACTGCAAGCCTTGCACCCCTGGCCGTGGTGCTGCCGGTCTTCGGTGCCGCCCTTGCCTTTATCCTGATCCGCCACCAGCGCTCCCAGCGCGTGGTCAGCGTCAGCATCCTTGCGCTGACGCTGGTGCTGGAAGTGATCCTGTTGCTCTCGGTCTGGGACAGCGGTGCCGTGGCGGTGAATCTGGGCGGCTGGCTGCCGCCGTTCGGCATCACCATGGTGGTGGACCAGTTCTCCGCCCTGATGCTGGTGGTGTCCTCCGCCATCAGCCTTTCGGTGCTGATCTACGCTGCCGGCCAGGGCATGGCCGACGGTGACGAAGACGGACCGATTTCGATCTTCCACCCGACCTACCTGATCCTGGTGGCCGGCGTCTCCAACGCCTTCCTGGCCGGAGACCTGTTCAACCTCTACGTCGGCTTCGAGATCCTGCTGACGGCCAGCTATGTGCTGATGACCCTCGGCGGGACCACGCCGCGGATCCGGGCGGGCGTCACCTACGTGGTGGTCAGCGTGGTGTCCTCGGTACTGTTCCTGATCGCCATCGCCATGATCTATGCCGCCACGGGCACCGTGAACATGGCGGACCTGGCCCTCAAGCTGGGCGAGCTGGACCCGGCCACCCAACTGATGCTGCACCTGATGCTGCTGGTGGCGTTCGGCATCAAGGCCGCCGTCTTCCCGCTGTCCTTCTGGCTGCCCGACTCCTATCCCACGGCCCCGGCTCCGGTTACGGCGGTGTTCGCCGGCCTGCTGACCAAGGTGGGCGTATACGCCATGGTGCGGACCGAAACCCTGCTGTTCCCCGGGGACCGGATCAACACCCTGCTGATGGTGGTGGCCGGCCTGACCATGTTGGTGGGCATCCTGGGTGCCCTGGCGCAGACGGACATTAAACGTATGCTCTCCTTCACCCTGGTCAGCCACATCGGTTTTATGGTCTTCGGCCTGGCCATCGCCTCCGTGGTGGGGATCGGCTCCGCGGTGTTCTACGTGGTCCACCACATCACCGTGCAGACCTCGCTGTTCCTGGTCACCGGGCTGATTGAACGGCGCGGCGGCACGGCCAACATGGACCGGCTGGGCGGACTGGCAAAGCTGTCGCCGCTGCTGGCGGTGCTGTACTTCATCCCCGCCATCAACCTGGCCGGCATTCCGCCGTTCTCGGGATTCCTGGGCAAACTCGGCCTGATGCAGGCCGGTGTGGATTTGGGCACCCCGCTGGCCTACGTGCTGGTCGGTGCCAGCGTTGCCACCAGCCTGCTGACCCTGCTGGTGATGGCCAGGGTATGGAACCGGGCGTTCTGGCGTACTCCCGAGGACGCCGTCCACCCGGATCCCATCCTCCTGGCCACCAGCGCCGACGGTTCCAGCCTGCGCAGCTCCGAGAACGTCAACGAGCATCCCACCGGCCGGTTCTCCGGACGGGAATCGGTGGACCTGCTGCCCCGGACCATGGTTTATCCGACGGTGGGCCTGGTGGCCCTGGGCGTGGCACTGACGGTCCTGGCCGGTCCGCTGTTCTCGCTCAGCGACAACGCGGCCCGGGACCTGCTGGACCGGACTCCCTATATTGAAGCGGTCCTCGGGGAAGGAGCGGCACAGCGATGACCAAGGAAGCACGCATGCGCAACCGGTCCCGTATCCCGCTGCTGCAGGAACTGCCCCTGCTGATCTGGCTGGTGGTCCTGTGGGGCGCACTCTGGCAGGACTTCAGCGCAGGAAACCTGATCTTCGGGGCCGTGATCGCCTTTGTGGTGGCGAATATCTTCTACCTCCCGCCGGTGGAACTCAGCGGACGGTTCAACGTCTTCTACGCCGTGCTTTTCGCCGGGCGGTTCCTGTACAAGCTGGTGCTCGCCAGCTTCCACGTGTTCTGGCTTGCCGTGTTCCGCGGCCCGCGGATCCGCAACGGGGTCATCGGCGTGAAGCTGCGCAGCCGCTCCGACCTGTTGGTGACCGCTACCGGCCACGTGCTTTCGCTGATTCCGGGCTCGCTCATTGTCGACGTCGACCGTTCCACGTCCACGCTGTACCTGCACGCCCTGGACGTGGCCACGGCCGCACAGGCGGAAAAGACCCGCACCGATGTGCTCAACGCCGAGGCCTGGCTGATCCGCGTCATGGGCACCAAGGAAGAACTGGCCGCGCTCCAGGCGGAGAGCGCCGAATCGCGGCAGCAGAAGATTGGAGGCGGCGCATGATGGGCGTAGCTGTAGTGGTCGTATCCGTGATGCTGGCCGTGGCCGGTGCCGGAGCCATTTACCGGATTGCCCGCGGCCCCTCGATCCTGGACCGGGTCATTGCCACGGATGTCCTGCTCGCGATTGTGGGTGCCGCCCTGGTGACGGATATGATTGTCTACCGCAACCTGGATTACCTCGCCCTGCTGGTGGCCATTTCACTGATCGGGTTCCTCGGCTCGGTGACCGTGGCCCGCTTCGTCACGGACAGGAGGTAAGGCAATGGAAGACACCGTATACGACGCCATAGCCGCAGTGCTGATGATCGGCGGCGCCCTGATGTCGCTGGCCGCAGCTATCGGCCTGATCCGCTTTCCGGACCTCCTGAGCCGCATGCACGCGGCGACCAAGCCGCAGGTACTGGGCCTGCTGCTGTTCCTGCTGGCCATGGCCGTGTCCTTCCGCAGCTGGAAACTGCTGCCCATCCTGGCCGTGGCATGGCTCTTTATGCTCCTGACCGCACCGGTCTCTGCCCACATGGTGGGCCGGGCCGGCTACCGGACCAAGCACCTGCGGCCGGAGCTGCTGGTGATCGACGAGCTGGACGACGTCGTGGAACGGGCCCAGCGCCTGCTCCAGGATGCCGAGGCCGAGGAGATGGAAAACGACAACGACGATCCCCGGGTGGACGACGATCCGGGAGCTGCTGCCTATACCGGGGAGCTGGACGACGACGAACTGCTCGCCGCCCGCCAGCGCAAGCCGCAGGAATAGGCACAGCGGTTAAACAACAGCGCCCGGCCCCGGAAATCCGGGCCGGGCGCTGTGCTGTGTACCGCCGGCTGGGCGGTGCTGGGAAACTGTGGCGCTTAGACGACCTCAGGGGTCTTCTGGTACCGCTGGATGGCCCGCTGCGTTCCACGGTTTGTCAGGACACGGATCACCGAGCTGACGGCGCCGGAAACCACGGCGAAGGCGACGGCCGAACGCAGGCTGTTTTCGAGGCTGCCTTCAGCGTCCTTGGGCGGCTCGTTGCCGGTGGCCTTGGTCCAGACGAAATCCAGCACCTTGGCGGCCACGATGCCGGACAGGATGCTCGCTCCGGTTCCGAGCAGTTTGAGGATCAGGTTCATGAGTACTCCTAGCTTCGGGCGTTTGTCCTAACCCTACGGTATCCGCTGTCAGCCGCATGGTCCCGGTACGGCCGCAGATCAGGGTGCCTGTGAAGAAGCCGAAGGCGTGTGTAGAGTGGAACCGCAAACACACGACAGGGGAGCGCACGTCCACGGCAGCCTTAGGGCAGCAGGGGGCAAGGCGCTGAGAGTGCGGATCACCGCAGACCCTCGAACCTGATCCGGTTAGTACCGGCGAAGGGAGTCGAGAGCTCAGGGAAATACCAGCCCGGAGGCCGGCCAACACCGGACTTCGCGGTGCCGGCCTGTGCCGGCGCGCTATGACCCTCCCCTCCTGCTTTCAGGAGGATTTTCATGAACAGGTTCGATTCCGCTGCGGCGCCGTCCGCAGCACGTCCGGCAGCCCCCGTGCGTACGTGGCGGGTGGTGGACATAGTTGTCGCTTCCGTTGTGGCGGTGGCCGTCGGCATCATTTTCTGGGCCTGGTCCCTGGGGTATGCCGGGATCAGCGCGCTGACCGCGGCGTTTCCGCCGCTGGCCGGCCTGTACACCGGCGGCTGGCTGATTGCCGGCGTGCTGGGCGGGTTGATCATCCGCAAGCCCGGCGCTGCGATTTACTGCGAAATGCTGGCCGCGGCGGTTTCCGGCGTGCTGGGAACCCAGTTCGGACTTTCCGTGCTGCTCTCCGGTTTCCTGCAGGGCCTGGGCGCCGAACTGGTGTTCCTGGTATTCCTGTACCGCCGTTTCACGCTCCCGGTGGCTCTGCTGGCCGGACTCGGGTCCGGCCTGTTCCTGGGGCTGAGCGAAAACATTCTCTACAACGTGGAGTGGGCGGGGCAGTGGAAGCTCCTTTATGTTCTGCTCACCGCCGTCTCGGGCGCGCTGCTGGCCGGCGGACTGTCCTGGCTGGCAGTGCGCGCACTGGCCCGGACCGGCGCCCTGGCACCGTTCGCGGCGGGGCGGACCGGGAAGGCGTAGCCATGCTTTTCCGCAAAAAGGGCGTCAGGAACCAGGCGCCTGGTGCCGGCGCGGCCCCGCCGGTCCTGCCCGACAGCCACTCCCGCCCCGCATCTGTAACAGCGCAGGGCTGGGGGTGGCAGCACGGCGGCAGGTCCGGCCCGGCAGTGTCCGGACTGGACCTGGCGGTGGCCCCCGGTGAACGCGTCCTGCTCCTCGGTGCGTCCGGAGCGGGAAAATCCACGTTCCTGCACGCCCTGGCCGGAGTGCTTGGCCCGGATACGGGCGGGGAAGAACACGGCACCCTCAGGGTGGACAACCTGCATCCGGCGGACCGCTCGGTGCGCGGGCGGACCGGACTGGTCCTGCAGGACCCCGACGCCCAGACCGTTCTCTCCCGGGTGGGCGACGAGGTGGCTTTCGGCGCGGAGAATCTCGCGGTCCCGGCCGGCGAGATCTGGCCACGGGTGCGCCGGGCGCTGGCCGACGTGGGCCTCAACCTGCCGCTGGACCGCTCAACGGCCGCGCTTTCGGGCGGTCAAAAGCAGCGCCTGGCCCTGGCATCGGTGATGGCCATGGAACCGGGACTCCTGCTGCTCGACGAGCCCACCGCCAACCTGGACCCGGAAGGCGTCACGGAGATCCGTGACGCGGTGAGCCGGGTCCTGGACCGGACCGGCGCCACCATGGTTGTGGTGGAACACCGGGTGGAGGTGTGGGCCGGAATAGTGGACCGGGTGGTGGTCCTCGCCGCCGGTGGCGGAGTCCTTGCCGACGGCACACCGGCGGAGGTGCTGGGAAATGCCGGGCGCCGCCGGGCACTGGCCGAAGCCGGTGTGTGGCTGCCGGGCACCCGCCCCGACATTCCGGGCGGTCCGTGGACCCCTGCCGCCGCCGGTCCGCGCCTGCTCCAGGCCCGCGGACTGGCTGCCGCCCGCACCGCCCGCGGTCCCGCCGTCGTTCACGGCGCGGACCTGGACCTGGACGCCGGGACCGCCGTCGGCATTACCGGTCCCAATGGTGCCGGCAAGTCCACGCTCGCCCTGACACTGGGCGGACTGCTCCGGCCCCGGGAAGGGACGGTTGCAGCGGAGCCGGCCTTGGCCGGCAAAGCCGCCGCGGACCCGTTCCGGTGGAGTTCGGCTCAGCTGGTGGACCGGATCGGCACCGTGTTCCAGGAACCCGAACACCAGTTCCTGACCAACACGGTGCTGGATGAACTGGCCTTCGGCCCCCGGCGTCTCGGCCGGGACACAGAAGACCAGGTGCGGGCCCGGGTGCAGGAACTGGCCGAAAGGCTGCGCCTGGACGCGCTGCTCGGGGTCAATCCGTTCACCCTGTCCGGCGGCGAGAAACGCCGCTTGTCCGTGGCGACCATGCTGGCCACAGCGCCCGCCATCCTGTTGCTGGATGAGCCCACGTTCGGACAGGATGCCCGGACGTGGGCGGAACTGGTGGCGCTGCTGCGCGGGCAGCTGGCCGAGGGACGCTGTGTGGTGTCCGTGACCCATGACGCGGACTTTGTCCGGGCATTGTCCTCCCGCACCCTGCGGGTGGCAGACGGGGCCGTCAGCGAGACGGTCGGGGCCGCGGAACCCGGCCCGCAGCCAGACGCGCAAGCCGGTGGGCAGACTGGCCCGCCGCCAGATCGGCAAGCCGGGCGTCCGGTTGCTGAGGTCCGCCCGTGAGCGCGGTCCTACCGGCGCAGGGGGCCGGCGCTCCGGACGCCGGCGCAAGCGGGGCCATCCCGCTGCGGACGACTTTCCTGGCCCGTGCCAATCCGCTGTCCAAGCTGGCATCTGCCGCCCTGCTGACGCTGGCAGTACTGGTGACCGTGGATTGGGTCAGTGCCGCCGTCGTGCTGTCCCTGGAAGTCCTCCTGCTGCCGCTGCTGCACATCCGGCCCGGCACCCTGCTGCGGCGGATCTGGCCGCTGCTGGTGGCAGCGCTGATTGGGGCGTGGGGTACCGCGCTGCTGGCGGAGAAAACCGGAACCGTGCTGCTGGAAGCGGGGCCGCTGGTGCTGACTTCCGGTTCGGTGGCAGCCGGCATCGCCATCGGGCTGCGCGGCCTGGCCATCGCACTGCCGGGGATCTATCTGCTGGCCAGCACCGATCCCACGGACCTGGCCGACGCGCTGGCGCAGAAGCTGCGGCTGCCGCATCGGTTTGTCCTGGGTGCCCTGGCGGCCATGCGCCTGGTCGGGCTGCTGGTCCAGGAGTGGCAGACCATCGGGTTGGCGCGGCACGCCCGCGGGGCCGGGCCCGACGCCGGGGGACTGGCACGGCTGAAGGGGTTCGCCGGGCAGTCCCTGGCGTTGCTGGTGCAGGCCATCCGGCGGGCCACCCGGCTGGCGGTGGCCATGGAAGCGCGCGGATTCGGTGCCGAGGAACGGACCTGGGCGCGGACCTCCGTGTTCAGCCGGACCGACGCCATGGTGCTGGCCGCAGGGGTTGCCGTGTCGGCTGCCGCCGTGGCCGCCGCGGTGGCGGCGGGAACGTTCAACTTCATCCTGACCTGACGGTCAGAGCGCTGCTTCGGCCAGCCGGGACAGCTCGGTGTTGAGGGTTTCCGAGAAGGGCAGTTCGCGTCCGTCGATGGAACGCACCGGCACCAGCAGCCGGATGCTGGAGGCCAGCCACACGCCGTCGGCCGCGAAGAGATCCTCCGGCACCAGCGGCCCGTAGCCCAGTTCCCAGCCGGCGGCTTCGGCGGCCTTGAAGAGGGCATCCTGGGTGGTCCCGGCCAGGATGCCGCTCTTCCGCTCCGGTGTGAGCAGGGTGCGGACACCGTTGTGTTCGCGGGCCAGCACCACAGTGGAGGTGGGACCTTCGAGCACCTTCCCGTCGGAGGAAGTGAAAATCGCATCGTCTGCACCGTGCTCACGGGCGTAGCGCAGGGCAGCCATGTTTACGGCGTAGGAAAGGGTCTTGGCTCCCAGCAGCAGCCAGGGGGCGCGGGAGGCGGCCAGGCTGTCGTAACCGCGGTCCAGCAGCAATACCTTGATGCCGTTGGTGCGCTGGGACGATGCATCAGGGGCGGCGGAGGCCTGCACCCAGGCGGTGGGGGAGCCGGACCCCTCGACGCCGCGGGTGGCCACCAGCTTGACGGCCGCGCGGCCGGCCCCGCCGTCGTCGCCCGCATGCAGGGCCAGGGCCGTGGAAATGGCGCGCTCCCACGCTTCCCGCGGCGGAATCCGCAAACCCATAAGCTCCGCCGAGGACGCCAGCCGGTCCAGATGGGCGTCCGGTTTCCGCGGGACGCCGTCCACGGCCAGCAGCGACTCGAAAATCCCGTCCCCGCGGGTCACGCCCAGGTCGGACACGAGCAGCTGCGGCAGGCCGGGGTCTGCGGGGCGGCCGTCGGGGTACTCGGCATCCAGGAAAACCAGAACAGTCATGGCACCAGCCTAGCCGCGCGGAACACCTCAGGTCCCGCATACAGATAGGCTGTTCGCAGGCGTGCTGCTGGGAGGAGCAATAGTTGTGTGGTGGTCTCTGACCGGTTTCGACCTGTCCGGCTGGGTGGCATCAGTGCTGGTGGCCGTGGACTATGCCATCCGGATCATTGCCCTGGGCGTTGTGCCGGGCAACCGCCGCCCCACCACCGCCATGGCCTGGCTGCTGGGCATCTTCTTCCTCCCGATCCCGGGCATCATCCTCTTCTCACTGTTCGGCAACCACCGGCTGTCCGACCGCCGGGTCCGGCGGCAGGCGGAAATCAACCAGGCGGTCCGGGAAAACACCAAGGAACTCGAGACCGAAGGCAGCAACTACGACGGTCCCGAATGGGTGCTCAATGCCGCGGAACTGAACCGCCGGCTGGGCTCCTTCCCCACCCTGGACGGCAACAAGGTGGAACTGCAGCGCGACTACCACGAGTCCATCGAGCAGATGACCCGGGCAGTGGAGAAAGCGGCCCGCTACGTCCACGTCGAGTTCTACATCATGGGGTACGACGCCGACACCCGCGAGTTCTTCAACGCGCTGAAGGAAGCCGCCGCCCGCGGTGTGACCGTCCGGCTGCTTTTCGACCACATCGGGACCCTGCGGATCAAGGGCTACCGGAAGCTGCTGCGCGAGCTGCGCGAAAGCGAGATCCAGTGGCGGCGGATGCTGCCCGTGGAGCCCTTCCGCGGCCGCTGGCGCCGCCCGGACCTGCGCAACCACCGCAAGCTGCTGGTGGTGGACGGCGCGGTGGCCTTCACCGGCTCGCAGAACCTGATCGAGCCTGCCTACCACAAGGGACGCAACCGCCGGTCGGGACGCAAATGGGTGGAGCTGATGGCCCGGGTGGAGGGCCCGGTGGTGGATGAACTGAACGTAGTGTTCGCCACCGACTGGAACGCGGAGACGGACGAGAACCTCGAACGCGAACTGAGCCTGTACGAGTGGACGTTCGATCCGGGCGATGTGACCTGCCAGGTGGTGCCCAGCGGCCCCGGTTTCAGTACGGAAAACAACCTGCGCCTGTTCGCGTCCCTGATCTACTCCGCCAGTGACCGGATCTCCATCACGAGCCCGTACTTTGTCCCCGATGACACCCTGCTTTATGCGGTGACGACGGCGGCCCAGCGCGGCGTGGAAGTGGAGCTGTTTGTCTCGGAGCAGGGCGACCAGTTCCTGGTGGACCACGCCCAGCGTTCCTACTATGAGGCGCTGCTGCGGGCCGGCATCCGGATCTACCAGTACCCCAAGCCGCTGGTCCTGCATGCCAAGCACTTCACCATTGACAATGAAGTGGCCGTGCTGGGGTCCTCCAACATGGACATGCGTTCCTTCTCACTGAACCTCGAGGTCTCCGTGATGATGTTCGACGGCACCATCGTGGAACAGATGCGCCGCGTGGAAGACACCTACCGTGCCCTGTCCAAGGAGCTGCTGCTGGAGAACTGGGTGGGCCGGCCGGTCTGGCAACGCTACATCGACAACGTGGCCCGGCTGACCGCCACCCTGCAGTAACGGTACGGTTCAGCGCGGCAGCCGGTCGAGGACCGCGGCCAGCGCGGCTGCGGCGTTTCCCCCGGGGCCAACGAGCCGGACAGTGACATCCGCGGCGGACGCGGCGTCGTCGTCGGCCGCCCACCGCCGCTCCTGGGCCGCCCAGCGCTCCCAGTGCGGGGCGTAGGTGCTCCCGTCGCGTTCCAGGGCGTACCGGCGGCGGACACTTTCTTCGCCCTCCGCCCACACTGTGGCAGCCAGCAGCGCCCGGGCTTCGCGGTGTGCCGCGCCTACCCCCTCAAACACGACGACGTCGGCCGGCTCGGTTCTCTGCCACGGTCCGGGCCGCCCGGCTTCCCAGTCCCACGGCTGCCAACGGGCCGCCCTGCCCTCGGCCAGCGGGCGGAGGACCTGCTCCCGGTAATAGGTCATGCCGGACTCCAGCCCGTCCCAGCCAGGGTAAATGTCCTCCAGATGGAACAGCCGCACGGAGCCCCGGCGGGTCAGGGTGGCAGCCACCTCGGTGGCCAGCGTGGTTTTCCCGGCACCGGAGAACCCGTCGACGGCGATGAGCAGGGGCCCGGGGCGGCCGTTCTCAGAGTTCATTGTTGCTTTCGGTGTTATTGCTTCCGCGCTCGCGGCATGCGGAGCGCTCCGCCAGCAGCCGGTCCACATACTGCACCACGCCCGGCACGGCCGCGGCGATGAGCCCGTACGCCGTTTCGAAGTCCCGGGCATCGCCGTACCAGGGGTCCTCGATGCCAAGTGCGGCCGACGGGGCGGGCCGGCCTTCGGGGGTCTGCAGGGCCGGGTCGAAAGCCCGCAGCATCATCACCTTGGCCCGGTCCGCCGCCGAGGGGGCCTGCCGGGCCAGTTCAAGGTAATGCCCGTAGTCCATGGCCAAAACCAGGTCACGACCGGCAAACCATTCCGGCTGGAACTCCCGGGCGCGGAAGGCGCCAATGGCGCCCGCGGCGTAACCGTGGCGCTTCAGCTCCGCGGCGGCGCGCTGATCCATCGGCTTGCCCGCTTCCCAGCCGGTCAGCCCGGCGCTGTCCACCGCCACGTCAGCTGTGCCGCGGTGTTCCCGGAAAGCGCGGTCCAGGGCGAACTGGGCCATGGGGGACCGGCAGATGTTTCCCGTGCATACGGTCTGGATGTGGAACATGCCTTAACCCTACGCAAACCGTGCCGGGCCTCTGCCATCATGATCCCGGCTGACCCCTTTCCTGGCACCCGGACGGGCGCGACCGGACGGTGCAGGTCCGGCGCGTCAGGCGCGGGCGAGCAGTTCGCCGCAGGGCATCAGGAACCAGCCGTCCGGAGCGGCACCCCATTCCTGCCAGCCGGCGGCCATCCGCTCCAGCCCGGCCCGGTCCGCCAGACCGCGCTCCAGCGCCTGCCCGGCAAAGGCGGAGTGGAGCACCCGCTCGGCCCAGACCCCGGCATACCAGGAGCGCTGGTCCGGGGTGGCGTAAAGCCAGTTGGAGGACGAGGGGGTGATCTCGGTGAAGCCGGCCTCAAGGGCCCAGGCGAGCAGGTGCCGCCCGGCGTCAGGCTCGGCCTGGTTCCCGCGGGCTATTTGCTGGTAGAGGTCCATCCATTCCGTCAGTTCGGGGACGGCCGGATACCAGCTCATGCCGTGGAAGTCGGCGTCGCGCACGGCCACCAGGCCGCCCGGCTTGGCGACGCGGCGCATTTCCCGCAGTGCCGCCACCGGATCGGCCAGATGCTGGAGCACCTGATGGGCGTGGACCACGTCGAAGGTTTCGTCCGGAAAATCCAGGTCATAGACGTTCCCAGCGGCAAAATCGGTGTTCGCCAGTCCGCGGTCGGCGGCCAGCTGCCGTGCCTGCACCAGGACGTCCTCCGAGGAATCCAAGCCGGTCACCGGGCCAGGTGCCGTGATCCCCGCGAAGTCGGCGGTGATGCTGCCGGGACCGCAGCCGACGTCGAGCAGGCTCGTTCCCGGCTTCAGTTCGGGCAGCAGGTAGGCGGCGCAGTCCTGGGCGGTGCGGACCGCGTGGGCCCGGACCACGCTGCGGTGGTGGCCGTGGGTGTACGTTTCGGGACGCATAGCAGGACCCTACCGCCCGCCCCTACCGGCCTGCCGCTAGAACGTTCCAGCGTGTTGTGCAACCCGCCGGCGCAAAGTTGAGCCAGCAAGGCTCAAGTTTATTGACAAAGCAGGAGCGCTGAGTAGAGTTGAGTGCAGAACGCTCAATCACGCAACGCTGGTTCGCCTCGGCATTCCGTCCTCCGGGCGGGAGACGGGGATATCGCGGAAGATGCGGGTTTTCCAAGGAAAGAGGAAGCAAATATGTCACGTGCAGTAGGTATTGACCTCGGAACCACCAACTCGGTTGTCTCGGTCCTCGAAGGCGGCGAGCCCACCGTTATCGCCAACGCCGAAGGCGGCCGCACCACCCCGTCGGTTGTTGCCTTCGCCAAGTCCGGCGAAGTCCTGGTCGGCGAGATCGCCAAGCGCCAGGCCGTCAATAACATTGACCGCACCATTTCCTCCGTCAAGCGCCACATGGGCACTGACTGGAGCGTGGACATCGACGGCAAGAAGTACACCGCCCAGGAAATCTCCGCCCGCATCCTGATGAAGCTGAAGAACGACGCCGAGGCCTACCTCGGTGAGAAGGTCACGGACGCCGTGGTCACCGTTCCTGCCTACTTCAATGATGCCGAGCGCCAGGCCACGAAGGAAGCCGGCGAGATTGCCGGCCTGAACGTGCTGCGCATTGTCAACGAGCCCACCGCGGCCGCCCTGGCCTACGGCCTGGACAAGGGCAAGGAAGACGAACTGATTCTCGTCTTCGACCTCGGCGGCGGCACGTTCGACGTTTCCCTGCTGGAAGTCGGCAAGGACGAGGACGAATTCTCCACCATCCAGGTCCGCGCCACCGCCGGTGACAACCGCCTCGGCGGCGATGACTGGGACCAGCGCATTGTGGATTACCTGCTGGGCCAGGCCAAGGCCAAGGGTGCGGACCTGTCCAAGGACAAGATCGCCCTGCAGCGCCTGAAGGAAGCCGCCGAGCAGGCCAAGAAGGAACTCTCTTCGGCCACCTCCACCAACATCTCCCTGCAGTACCTCTCGGTCACGCCCGAAGGCCCCGTCCACCTGGATGAGCACCTTTCCCGTGCCAAGTTCCAGGACCTGACCAAGGACCTGCTGGACCGCACCAAGAAGCCGTTCAATGACGTCATCAGCGAAGCCGGCATCAAGGTTTCCGACATCGACCACATCATCCTCGTGGGCGGCTCCACCCGTATGCCGGCCGTCTCCGAGCTGGTCAAGCAGCTGGCAGGCGGCAAGGAGCCGAACAAGGGCGTCAACCCGGACGAGGTTGTGGCTGTCGGTGCCGCACTGCAGGCCGGTGTGCTGAAGGGCGAGCGCAAGGACGTCCTGCTGATCGACGTCACCCCGCTGTCCCTGGGCATCGAGACCAAGGGTGGAGTGATGACCAAGCTGATCGAGCGCAACACGGCCATCCCGACCAAGCGCAGCGAAACCTTCACCACTGCGGATGACAACCAGCCGTCCGTGGCCATCCAGGTCTTCCAGGGCGAGCGTGAGTTCACCCGCGACAACAAGCCGCTGGGCACCTTCGAGCTGACCGGCATCGCTCCGGCTCCGCGCGGCGTCCCGCAGATCGAGGTCACCTTCGACATCGACGCCAACGGCATTGTGCACGTGTCCGCCAAGGACAAGGGCACCGGCGCCGAGCAGTCCATGACCATCACGGGCGGCTCCTCGCTCTCCAAGGACGACATTGACCGCATGGTCCGTGAAGCCGAAGAGCACGCAGCCGAGGACAAGAAGCGCCGCGAGGCCGCCGATGTCCGCAACTCGGCCGAGCAGCTGGCCTACTCGGTGGACAAGCTCCTCACCGACAACGACGACAAGCTGCCCGAAGACGTCAAGACCGAGGTCAAGGGCGATGTCGACGCACTGAAGAAGGCCCTCGAAGGCACGGATAACGACGACGAGGTCAAGAGCGCGTTTGAGAAGCTGCAGGCTTCCCAGACCAAGCTCGGCGAAGCCATCTACGCCTCGGCCTCCGCTGCCGGTGCCGACGGCGCCCCGGGTGACGGCTCCGCTGCCGGCGGTGCAGCCGGTGACGGCTCTGCTGCAGGTGCTGCCGGTGACGAAGACATCGTGGATGCCGAAGTTGTCGACGACGAAGAAAAGAAGTAATCATGCCGGCGGGAAACGAGCACGGGAACACTCCCGAAGGTGAAGAACCGGTAAGCGGCCAGGGCACGCCCGGCCAGGACGAGGCAAAGCCCAACGGCGCCGGGGGAGAAGCTTCGGCTTCCACCCCCGGGGCCGAGGGGGATGCCCTCTCCCAGGCGGAGCAGATCCTCAACAACGCCGACGTGCCGGCGCAGCCTGCTGCCGCCGGTTCGCCCGAAGCGGCGGAACTGCGTAATGACCTGCTGCGTCTGCAGGCCGAATACGTGAACTACCGCAAGCGGGTGGAACGTGACCGCGATGTGGCCCGGGAAATGGCGGTTATCGGTGTGCTGAACTCACTGATGCCGGTCCTGGACGACATCGATGCCGCGCGCCAGCACGGCGATCTGGCGGAGGGTCCCTTCGCCGCGATCGCCACCAAGCTGGAGAACTCGCTCAAGACGTACGGCCTGAGCCGTATCGATGAGACGGGTGTGGAGTTCGATCCGAACATCCACGAGGCGCTCATCCAGCAGCAGAGCGCGGACGTAACGTTCGATACGGTGACGCAGATCCTGAGGGCCGGCTACAAGTCCGGTGACCGGGTACTGCGTGCCGCGCAGGTGATTGTTTCGGTTCCGGAACAGTAGCAGTACCAGGTCCGGGGCCGCCGGGAGGCGGCCCCGGACATTTCCATAGGCAGGTCCCGCAGCAGGGGCAGCAGGTCCGGCGGCAGCGCCGCAGAAGCGGGATCGGCACATGAGAAAGGGGACGCCAATTGGCTAGTCAGGATTGGGTCGATAAGGACTTTTACAAGATTCTGGGTGTTCCCAAGGATGCGTCGGAAGCCGACATCAAGAAGGCATACCGGAAGCTGGCACGGAAATACCATCCGGACCAGAACCAGAATGACACCAATGCCGAGCGGATGTTCAAGGACCTCTCCGAGGCCTATTCGGTTCTGTCCGACCCCGAGGAACGCCAGCAGTACGACGCCATCCGCGCGATGGGCAGCGGCGCCAGGTTCTCCGCCGGCGGACCCGGCGGTGCGGGCGGCGGTCCCGGGGGCGGCGCAGGCTTCGAGGACATCTTCGGCGGACTGTTCGGCCAGACCGCCCGCGGCGGCAGCCGGCGCAGCACATTCAACGCCGGTGGCAGCAACATTCCGCCCGAATTCGCCGACCTCTTCGGCGGCGGCAGCGGCTTTGGCGGAGGCGGCTTCGGCGCCCCGCCGCCCACCAAGGGCGCGGACCGCACCGCCACCACCACCATTTCCTTTGCCGGGTCGATCAACGGCACCGTCATCGGACTGCGCGAGCCCAGCGGCGAGGTAGTGGAAGTCCGGGTGCCTGCCGGAGTCAAGGACGGACAGAAAATCCGCGTCCGCGGCAAGGGCCAGCCCGGCGCAGCCGGCGCCGGGGACCTGATGGTCACCGTGCACGTCACGCCGCACGACTTCTTCACGCGTGAAGGCAACAACATCCGGATCCACGTACCGGTGTCCTTCCCCGAAGCGGCGTTGGGCGCCACCATCGAGGTGCCGACGCTGACCTCTGACAAGGTCCGCCTTAAAGTCCCCGCCGGCACGCCGTCCGGCCGCACCCTGCGCGTCAAGGGACGCGGTGTCCACACGTCCAAGGGCGACGGCGACCTGCTTGTGACCATCGACGTCGCCGTGCCTTCGCATCTGAACAAGGAGGCCCAGGCGGCCGTGGAGGCGTTCGCCGAAGCAACCAAGGGCGAGGATCCCCGGGCATCGCTGGCACTCAAAGCACGACTCTGACGTGCCCGCCCGGGCCGCCGGAGGAACGATTTTCCGCGTTAGTATGTCAACAGCCGTAGAGGAGGAACCGTGGGCATAGATGTCAATGCGCCTATTTTCGTGATCTCCGTTGCTGCTGAGCTCGCGGAAATGCATCCGCAGACCCTCCGGCAATACGACCGGCTCGGAATCGTCCGTCCCAGCCGGGCTCCCGGCCGCTCGCGCCGCTATTCCCAGCGCGACATCGAACTGCTGCGCGAGGTCCAGAAGCTGTCCCAGGAGGGTGTTTCCCTCGAGGGCATCAAACGGATCATGGAACTCCAGAACCAGGTCACCGGCCTGCGGCAGCGCATTGTGGAGCTCTCCTCCGAACTGGACGAGGCGCAGCGGCGCTCCTCCGACCGCAGCCGCGTGTTTGCCGCCGGACTGGCCGGGGACGTAGTGACCCTCAACCGCGGGCAGCGCCCGCCCGCTGCCGCGAACTCGGTGCAGCAGCTGGGCCTGGTCTCGCTGATGCAGCGCCGCGGACGGCTGCGCGCCCTTCCGGCCGGCAAGTCCAGTGAACGGGACTACGCCCAGGACGGGTACATCCAGTCCCTGTAGCCCGGCCCGTTCCAGGGGCAGAGCCCGGCCGGCAGGAAGTGTTAACCCAGCCGCCGTGCCCGCAGCACCACGTCTTCGGTGTGGTGCGCGCCGGCACCGGCCGCGACGTGCCGGGGACGGGTCTCGTCCACCTCCACCACCCAGTTCCCGTCCAGGGAAGCGGCAATGTCGCCGGGAAGCACATACTCGCGCATATCGACGGCGGAAGCGTGTTCCTGGTCCGGAGCGGCACCGGGCATCGCATGATGCACCACCAAGAGGATGCCGCCGGGGGCCACCGCCCGCAGCAGGGCCTGCTCGGCGGCGTTGTCGCGGGTGCGTGGGAGTGCCGGATACTGGGCCGAGACCAAATCGAACATTCCGGCGGGAAGAGCCGCCTCCACCAGCCCGGCATGCAGCCAGTTGATCCGGAGTGAGCGTTGCGCAGCCTCCCCGGCGGCACGGGCGAGGGCCACTTTGGAGACATCCAGCGCAGTCACGTTCCATCCCCGTGCCGCGAGCCACAGCGCGTCTGCGCCTTCGCCGCAGCCGACGTCGAGGGCGCGCCCCGGTGTCAGCCCGCCGGCCTCCGCTACGAGCGTGCCATTGGGCTGTCCGCTCCAGAGGGTGTCGCGTTCGGAATAGCGCTGGTCCCAGTCCGCTTCGGTCATGGCCTTCTCCGGTGCGGGTGTGGGGGTCTCATGGTTCTGCTCCATATTTGAAGCATGGGGTGCCCGGCGACCGGCCGCAAACCCTGTTGCCGAACCGGCAAAAGTCCCGGCGGAGGCAGCGCACCCGGTGTGGCAGAATACCGGAATGGCGCACGCGGAGACACGGATCGGGGTAGTCCGGGCGCTGTACCGCTTTCCGGTCAAATCAACGGCGGGCGAAGCGCTTCGCACCGCCGTCGTCACGGACACCGGGCTGGAGCATGACCGCCGGTGGGCCGTTTACACCGAGGACGGCGGGATCGCCAGCGGCAAGCGCACCAGCCGCTTCCGTCCGCTGCCGGGCCTGATGCACTGGTCTTCGAAAGCGGGGAGCGCCGGAAGCCCGCCGTGGCTGATAAGCCCGGACGGCCGGCGCTACCGGGTGGATGACCCGGCTGCCTCCGGGGTACTCAGTGCAGCATTTGGGCAGGAACTGGACCTGCGGCCGGAAACGACCATCCTTCACCATGACGAGACGCCGATGCACTTGGTGACGACGTCCTCGCTGGCCGCCGTCGCGGAACTGTCCGGCGGTGTGGTGGACGAACGCCGCTTCCGGGCCAACCTCGTCATCGATACCTTCTCCGCCCGGCCCTTCAGCGAGGATGACTGGACCGGCGCCGAACTTGTCCTCGGCGCCGGCGTCGTCCTTGCCCTGGGCCCCGGAATGCCCCGCTGTGTCATGATCGACCAACCGCAGGCAGGCATCGAAGCGCACCCCCGGGCGCTGAAACTCCTCGGCACCCACCACCGCACGGAATTCGGGCTGCAGGCCGGGGTCATGCAGGCCGGGACGCTGCGGGTCGGGGACGTGGTTACCCTTCGGCGCAGCCGGTCCGGCTAGGCGCAGCGCCGCAGCGGAAGGGCTGCTGCCGCCGGCCGGTGCTCAGGCGCCGTCGGCAGCCCCGGCGTCGGCCTCCGGGCGCAGCCGGACCAGGCGCTGGGGGCCGTCGTCGTCCATCTCCACCAGGTCGCTGCGCGAGGACAGGAAATCGGTAAAGGACCGGAAACCGAGCGGCTTCTCGTTAAAGGACGGGTCCATCCGGCGCATCTGGTTCTTGACCGTACCGCTGTTGAGCCATTCGTCGGCCTCGCCCTTGGCATGGCCGATCTTCAGCGCCCGCACCAGCAGTTCGGTGGCGAGGGTCCGCGGATCAATGTCCTCGGCGATTTCCGGTTCCTCAAACAGGGCATCCTCGGTGTGCGAGAACATGGGCACCACCGTCAGGTTCCGTCCCCGTGCCGGAGCCTGGTCACGGCCTGACTTGTTGTTGCCCGTACCCGACGCCACAGCGGCTTCGGCCTTCACAATGCCCGGCAGGGAGTCGTAGTCCTCGAACTCGTCACACGCCGCGGCCAGGGAGGTGCTCGTGGAACCGGCCACGCCGATGCCCACTACAAACCGGCCCAGCCGCTTCGCCTTCTGGGCCAGCGCAATGTAGTCGGAATCCCCGGCCACAATGATGATGTGGGTGAGGTCCGGCAGCCGGAACAGGTCCTCCACCACGTCCACCGCGAGCCGGATGTCGGCGCCGTTCTTGGTGCCGCGCGTGGTGGTGGTGAACAGCTGCGTGAGGTCCACGGCCCGGGACATCAGCTGGCGCTGGTAGCTGGCGTTCACGGGCACCGACCAGTCCGCATAGGCCCGGTTCACCACCAGGGTGCCGAAGGAGGCCGCGAAATCGATGATGGCGTTGAAATCAACGGTGGCCGCGGTGAGCTTCGCGGCTACCTCGGGGTCGGCATCCCGGCTGGACTTGTCGAAATTCCGGATCCCGTCCCGTTGGAAGGCGTTGCGGCCGTGCAGTTGCTGGTAGCGGGAAATAACAATGTTGTCGAAGTCGATGTACAGGCCGACACGCGGATCGCTCGGTTCATGCATGGTGGGGAAAATTCCTTCGGGGCAGCGGACGGCTTGCTGCCGTCCATATCCCCAGTTTCCAGCGGCCGGTGCGGGAAGGGCAAACCGGGGCCTGCCGCGGGCCGCTCCCGAACCTGCCGGAAACGTCCGGAACGCTGCCCGGCCGGCTATCCCGCGGACGCAAACCGCTGCTGGCCGATCACGGACAGCAGGCGCAGCTTCTCCGCTGCTTCCGTGCGCGGCGGGGCGGTCAGGACCAGGAGGGCCTGGCTGGCATCCTCGCTGTAGAGCGTCTGGCAGTCCAGCTCAATCTCGCCCAGTTCCGGATGCTGCAGCGTCTTGTGGTCCGCAAACCGGGTGGCCACGTCGTGGTCCTGCCAGATGTCATTGAACTCCGGGCTCAGCCGCTGCAGCCGCTTGACCAGGCCGCGTGCCTGGGCGGACTGGGACACCGCGACCCGCAGCCCGGCCACCTGGGCCCTGCCCTGCCGTGCCTGCTCGGCGGCCGGATAGACGGAGCGCTCGGCCGGGTCCGTGAACCACCGGTAGACACTGCTGCGGGCATCGCCGGTGAACCGCGAGTGATCTCCCAGCAGCGCCTTGGCCAGGCGGTTTTGCGCCAGGGTCTCGCCCAAGGCGGAAAGAATCAGCGCAGGAGTGTCCTCCAAGCGGTCCAGCACCCTCAGCAGCGGCGGGGCAATGTGGAGATCCATGGACGCACGCGGCGGAGGATTGCGGCCGGCCAGGCGGAAAAGGTAGTCGCGCTCGTCATGGCTGAGCCGCAGCGCCCGTGCCAGTGCTCCCAGCATCTGGTCCGAAGGCTGGGGCCCGCGGCCCTGCTCCAGCCGGGTGTAATAGTCAATGGACATTCCCGTCAGGGAAGCCACCTCATCCCGGCGCAGGCCGGGGACGCGGCGTCGTGCACCGGGGGACAGCCCGACGTCGGCCGGCTGCAGTGCGTCCCGGCGGGATTTCAGGAATTCAGCGAGCGTGAAGCGGTCCATGCCTCCATCATCGGGCACGGCCGCGATTCTATACAGGGACCGGCAATCCTACGACAAACGCTCCTCTCCCGCCCGGCGGCAGCCGGGCCAAGACTGGGTGCATGAATATTTCCGGAAACACCATTTTCATTCCCGGCGCCACCTCCGGTATCGGCCTGGCGCTCGCCCTCCGCTTCTCCGCCGCAGGCAATACGGTAATCATCGGCGGACGCCGCACCGATGTCCTGGACCGCCTCGGCGCCGAACACGGCTTCGACACGGTGGCCATCGACACTACCGATCCGGCCTCGGTCCTGGCGGCACGGGACGCCGTCACCGCCCGCCATCCCGGACTGAACGTGCTTATTGCCATGGCCGGGGTCATGGCCCCGGAAGACGTGCACACCGCCGGCTTCCTGCCGGAGGCCGAGCGCATCGTCGAAACCAACGTCCTCGGCCCGCTGCGCCTGATGGCGGCCTTCATCGAGCATTTGGAAACCCGGCCGCAGGCCGCCCTCATCACCGTTTCCTCCGGGCTGGCCCACACGCCGCTTGCGGCCACCCCCACGTACAACGGAACCAAGGCCTTTATCCACCGGTTCAGCGAGACCATCCGGCTCCAACTGGCCGGCACCCCGGTCCAGGTCATCGAGCTGGTTCCGCCGGCGGTGCAGACCGAGCTGATGCCCGGCGGGTCGGTGAATGAGCACTACCTGCCGCTGGATGATTTCGCGGACGAGGTCATGGAGCTGCTGGAAACCCGGCCCGATGCCACGGAAATCCTGGTCGAGGCCGTGAAGTTCCTGCGGTTCGCCGAGGTCCAGGGGCGTTACGACGCCGCCGTGGCTGCCGTGAATCCAAAGCTCACGGCGGGGGGGAGCCGGCGTAGCGTGCTCCCTCAGACCCGGCGGTAAGCCAGATCGAAGATCAGCCGCCCGGCCTGGTGGGCCTTGTTCTCGAAGCTGGTGAGCGTGCGCCCTTCGAAACGGGGGGCCCAGCCGCCGCGTTCGTCGACGTCGTCCTCCGGTGCCTTGTTTTCGAGGCCCTCCCGGTGCACCCGGGTGAGCGGGCCGGCCTCGCCGGCCTGCTCGCCGGCGTGCAGGTTCTCGAACCGGGCGGAGGCGTCCAGGACCTCGCGCATCTGCACGGCGTAGTCGGACCAGTCGGTGGCCAGGCGCCAGGTGCCGCCGGGCACCAGGACGCGGGCCACCAGTTCGGCGAAGGACTCCTTCACCAGCCGGCGCTTGTGGTGGCGGGTCTTGTGCCAGGGGTCGGGGAAGAACACCCAGACCTCCTCCACTGATCCGGCGGGCAGCATGGTGGTCAGCACCTCCGGTGCGTTGGCCTGCACCACGCGGACGTTGGTGAGACCTTTCTGGCCGATCCGCTGCAGGGTCTGCGCCAGCCCGGGCAGGTAGACCTCCACGGCGAGGAAGTCCTTGTCCGGATTCTGTTCGGCGGCGTGCGTGACGGCTTCGCCCAGTCCGGACCCGATTTCGACGACGAGGGGCGCCGTGCGCCCGAACTCCTCCGCGGCGTCGAACACGTAGTCCGGGTGCACCGACGTGTCTGCCTCGTCGCGCGGCACGTCCACTACAAAACGGTCCGAGAGTTCGTCCCAGGCCTGCTGGCGGCGGCCCTGCAGGCGGGAGCCACGGCGGACAAAGGAGACCGGGGAGCGGAAATGCTGCTCCGTGTCTGCACCGGGGGCAGGGGCATCTGCGGCCACGGTATCGGCGGCATCGGGCAGGGCTGGTTCAGTAGTCATCACCGTTAATGCTATCGGCTGGGGCCAGGGCCTTTTCCGGGCACGCCTTTCCCTGCCGCCGGTGCCCCGATTAGGAAAGTTTCCACCTTACGGTAAACTGAGGGGAGATGTTGGTCCTGCCACGGTGCTGCACCGTGTGTGTAAGCAGTCCAGCCTGCGTCGATGAACGCTTTCTTTTGTCCCGCCGATTTAGTGCGGTAGACACTGTCTGACTTTTCTTCGGCGAACCCCCGGCCCAAACGGCGTTGGGGGCCACTTACCGAAAGTTGCCTGTCTTTAATGACTACTTTTGCTGCCCTTGGCGTGCCCAAGGCGCTTGTTTCCTCCCTTGCCGCGGCCGGAATTGCCGAGCCGTTCCCCATCCAGGTGGAAACCCTTCCCGACACCCTCAAGGGCCGCGACGTGCTGGGCCGCGGCCGCACCGGCTCCGGCAAGACCCTTGCCTTCTCCCTGCCGCTGGTTACCCGGCTGGCGGAGAACGAGGCCGCCTACCGGCGCCGGCCCAACCGCCCGCTGGGCCTGGTCCTGGCACCCACCCGCGAACTGGCCACGCAGATCAACAACGTCATTGAGCCGCTGGCCAAGGAACTGGGCCTGAACACCACCGTGATTTACGGCGGCGTATCCCAGCAGCGCCAGGAAAAGGCGCTGAAGGCCGGCGTCGACATTGTCATTGCCTGCCCCGGCCGCCTCGAGGACCTGATGAAGCAGAAGGTCATCAGCCTCGAAGCCGTGGAAATCACCGTGCTGGACGAGGCCGACCACATGGCCGACCTCGGCTTCCTGCCCGTGGTGCAGCGCCTGCTGGACCGCACCCCGGAACAGGGACAGCGCATGCTGTTCTCCGCCACCCTGGACAACGGCGTGGACAAGCTGGTCCGCCGCTACCTGTCCAACCCGCTGACGCACTCGGTGGATGATCCGCAGGCAGCGGTCACCACCATGGAGCACCACGTGCTGCTGGTCCAGGACCAGACCGCCAAGAAGCTGCTGGTCAAGGAGCTTGCCTCCGGCCAGGGCCGCCGCATCATGTTCATGCGCACCAAGCACCATGCCCGCAAGATGGCCAAGTTCCTCACGGACAGCGGCATCCCCACGGTGGACCTGCACGGCAACCTGTCGCAGAACGCACGCGACCGGAACCTGGCCGAGTTCGCCTCCGGCGATGTCCGCGTCCTGGTGGCCACCGACGTCGCCGCCCGCGGCGTGCATGTCGATGATGTTGAACTCGTGGTCCACATTGATCCGCCCACGGAACACAAGGCCTACCTGCACCGCTCCGGCCGTACGGCCCGCGCCGGGTCCGACGGCACCGTGGTCACCCTGACCCTTCCGGAGCAGAAGGGCGAGGTGGCCAAACTGATGAAGGCCGCCGGCGTCGACGTCTCCATCGAGAAGGTCAGCCACAACTCCCCGTCCATCGCCAAGCTGGTTGGCGAGCGGGCTGCCATTGTTGAACCGCACGTCCGTGCCGCGCAGCTGGCCGCCAAGTCCCCGCAGCAGGGTGGCGGACGCTCCACCGGCGCCAACGCCCAGCGCAAGCGTGCTGCCCGTTCCAACGGTGCCCCCCGCGCCGGCGGCCGGGGCGGCAACGGCGGCCGCGGCCGCGTCTCCGCCGAGCGGCCCGAGCGGATGGACCGCAGCGAACGCAACGACCGCGCAGCCGCCGGCGACGGCGCCCGCACCCAGCGTCCGGCCCGCGCGGCCGAGGGGCGCCGCGGCAGCGCCGGAGCTGCAACCGCGGCCGGCCGCAACCGCCGTCCGGCCACCGGCCAGCGCGCCGAGGGTGCCGGCAGCGGCCAGCGTTCCGGCGGAGCCTCCCGGGGACAGGGCGGCGCAGCCTCGGGCCGCCCGGCCC
>NZ_JBNHFG010000032.1:0-28913 GCF_059090025.1 Arthrobacter sp. Y3224198 | reverse complement strand
GGCACGCTGCGTTCCATCGCCCACGAGCTGCGCGGCGGCGCCACCGCCAACGGCATCGTGCTGGCCAACGGTGTGCCGGCCACGGCACCCTCCGTGGCGGCCGCGCTGCGCTTCCTGCTCTCGGGCAAGAGCGCCTATGTCAGCGGCCAGTTCATTACCGTCGGTTCGGACGCCGGCTCCCTGCCCGCGGACTGGAACGCGCCCCTGGCCGGAAAGGTGGCTGTGGTCACCGGCGCCGCCCGCGGCATCGGCGCAGCCATTGCCCGCGTCCTGCACCGTGACGGTGCACAGGTGATTGTGGTGGACGTCCCGGCGGCCGGCGAGCAGCTGGCCCAGGTGGCCAACGAAATCGGCGGCACGGCACTGCAGGTGGACATCACCCGCGAGGATGCCGCAGACCGCATCCTGGCCCACGCCGCCGAGCGCTACGGTCACCTGGACATCGTGATCCACAATGCCGGCATCACGCGGGACAAGCTGCTGGCGAACATGGACGAAGCCCGGTGGGGTTCGGTCATCGCCGTCAACATCGCCTCCCAGCTGCGCATGAACGAGACCTTCCTGGCCTCGGGCGGATTCAGCCCCGAGGGACGCATTGTTTCGCTCGCCTCCACCAGCGGCATTGCCGGCAACCGGGGGCAGACCAACTACGCGGCGTCGAAGGGCGGGGTGATCGGCATGGTCCGGGCCACCGCGCCGCTGCTGGCGCCGCGTGGGGGATCAATCAACGCCGTGGCACCGGGCTTCATCGAAACGGACATGACGGCCGCCATCCCGGCCCTCACCCGCCAGGTGGCACGCCGGCTGAGCAGCCTCCAGCAGGGCGGCCTGCCCGTGGACGTGGCCGAAACCATTTCCTTCCTGGCCTCGGATTCGGCCGCCGGCGTCAACGGACAGGTGGTCCGCGTCTGCGGCCAGAACATGGTGGGCGCATGAGCTCAACCCAGCTGACCGAAATTCCGACCCTCGGCAAGCTCTACGCGGGCGCCCTGGGCAGCGCGGCCAAGTCGCGGTTGTCCCCGTCCAAGGGCACCGGCGTGCTGCCCTCGTGCCGGCACGTTGTGTCCGGCGCCAGGGTGGACCTCGCCAAGCTGACTGATTTCCAGCGCCTGGTGCTCCACAGTGCCACGGACTACCTGCCCAGCGGCTACGTGCACACTTTCGCGTTCCCTGTGGCCATGAGCCTGATGGCGCGCGAGGACTTCCCGCTGCCCCTGCTGGGTATGGTGCACCTGCGCAACACGGTCCGGCATTTCCGGCCGATCCACTACACGGAGCCGCTGACGGTGAGCGCCTGGGCGGAAAACCTTGGCGGGCACCGCGCCGGCACACAGGTGGAGCTGGTCGCGGAGGTCACCGCCGACGACGGCGAGGTGCTCTGGCGCGGCCGGTCCACCTACCTGGCGAAGGGTGTGTTCCTGCCGAAGATCGACCGCTCGGGAGAGTCTTCCGGACGGGCCGAGTTCATCCCGCCGCTGCCGACCGCCATGTGGCGCCTCGGGGCGGATGCCGGCCGTAACTATGCCCGTGTTTCCGGTGACTTCAACCCCATCCACCTCAGCCGCCTGTCGGCCAAGGCGCTGGGCATGAAGCGTTCCCTGGCGCACGGGATGTATCTCGCTTCCCGCGTGGTTTCCGATGCAGTGCAGACCCATGAGGGTCCGTTCGGGTGGAGCATCGACTTCGAGTCGCCGGTTTTCCTGCCGGCCACCGTTGCGGTGTCCATCCACGACGACGACGCGGACGCCGGCTGGAGCGGCTCCACCTTTACGGGCTGGAATCCGCGTTCGCAGCGCCGGCACTTTGCCGGCACGGTCCGTCCATTGGAGACCGCTTCCATTGACGGGTTCGCTGCCGCGGCGCAGGCCTGATCAGCCGCAGCATCATCCGGGCCCCGGGCGCCCCGCAGCACTGCGGAGGCGGCCGGGGCCCGTTGTTTCACATCGTTCCCACTGATTCCCGACTGCTAAGGTTCCTGCCATGACTGATGCTGCCGCCCTCCTGGTCACTGCCAAGGAACTGGATGCCGCCGACCCCCTCGCGGGTTACCGGGACCGTTTCCTGCCTGCCGAGGGCGTGGCGGCTTATCTGGACGGAAACTCGCTGGGCCGGCCGCTGCGGGCCACCGCCGCGCACCTCCAGGACTTCGTGACCGATGCCTGGGGCAGCCGCCTGATCCGCGGCTGGGATGAGGAATGGCTCGAGCTGCCCGGCCGGATCGGCGACCGGCTGGGGGAGGTGGCCCTTGGAGCTGCTCCCGGCCAGTGCATCGTGGCCGATTCCACCACGGTGCTCCTGTACAAGCTCGCCCGCGCCGCCGTCGCCGCCCGGCCGGGACGGACCGAGATCCTGCTCGACCCCGACAACTTTCCCACGGACCGGTACGTGCTGGAGGGCGTGGCCCGCGAATGCGGAATGACGCTGCGCTGGGTCCGCTCGGACTACGCCGGCGGCGTCAGCGCAGACGCCGTGGCGGAAGCGGTGGGGCCGCAGACAGCCCTGGCGGTCTTCAGCCATGTGGCCTACCGCTCCGGCTACCTGGCGGACGCCCCTGCCATCACCGCCCTGGTCCATGACGCAGGCGGGCTGGTGCTGTGGGACCTGTGCCACTCCGCTGGTGCGGTGCCGGCCCGGCTGGACGACTGGGGCATCGACTACGCGGTGGGCTGCAGCTACAAGTACCTCAACGGCGGTCCGGGCGCCCCCGCCTGGGCGTATGTGGCCTCCCGCCACCAGGCGGAGTTCTCCCAGCCCATCCAGGGGTGGCTGGGTTCCGAGGACCCGTTCGGCATGGCACAGGGCTATGTGCCGGCAGCCGGTATCCGGCGCCTGGTGTCCGGCACCCCGCCCATTCTGGGCATGCTTGCCCTGCAGGACATGGTCGAAGTCATCGGGGAGGCCGGCATTAATGCGATCCGGGCCAAGTCCGAGGCGCTCACCGCCTTCGCGGTAACCGCCGTGGACGCACTCCTGGCTCCCGCCGGCGTCGTGCTGGCATCGCCGCGCACTTCCGAGCGCCGCGGCAGCCACATCACTGTTGACCATCCCGCGTTCAAGACCGTCACCGCCGCACTGTGGCAGCGGGGAATCATCCCCGACTACCGGAACCCCAACGGGATCAGGCTGGGCCTGTCTCCGCTGTCCACGTCCTTCACCGAGACGCTGACCGGCATCACCGCGGTCCTGGAGGAGTTCCAACCCTTCAGGCCTGCCCGGCCTTGACCGCCAGCACGGGGCACTGCGCCTCCAGGAGGACCCGCTGCGAGGTGCTCCCGAGGATCAGTTTGCCCACCGGCGTCCGGTGCCGGATCCCCAGCACCACCAGGCGGGCCTGGTGGCCGTCGGCCGCTTTGAGGATTTCCTCGGCGGCATCAAAGTCGCCGATGGGATGCAGCAGCAGGTGCCCGATGCCGCTTTGTTCCAGGGCTCCGGTCAGCGGCTCCAGGTGCCCCGGGCCGGGGTCCTCCGTGCCCAGTGCACCGCGGGTGCTTTCGACATTCACCACCACAAGGGTGACAGCCAGGTCCCGGGCCGCCCGTATTCCGGCGCTCAGTGCCGCTTCCCCCTCGGGCCTGGGGACGTATCCGACGACGACGCTCATGGTGTCCTTCTCTTCCGTCAGCTCAGCTGGGTGGGATCGGTGAAACGTGTCCTCCGGGCCTTCACTGCGCGGTTCCAGAACCACGTCACCACCCAGAGGACCAGGCCCAGGAGCAGCAGAATGCCCGCAATGCGGTACTCGATGGCATCCTGGGCCCACGGCCCTACCAGGAAGGCGCAGGTGAGTGCACCTATGTATGGCATCACGGCAGGGGAGCGGAAGTGCGGCCGGTCCACCGGCGAGCGGCGCAGCACGATGCAGGCGACGTTCACCACAGTGAAAACGCCCAGCAGCAGGAGGGCGGTGGTGCCGCCCAGCGCGGTGACCGTTCCCCGGCCCATGAAGTTGGTCACCACTATGATCAGGCCCACGGCGATCGCCGACGTGAACACAATGGCGGCCCACGGAGTCCGCCGGCCGGGCAGCACCAGCGACAGGCCCCGGGGCAGCACGTCCTGGCGGGCCATGCCGTACAGCAGGCGGCTGGCCATCAGCATGTTGATCAGTGCCGTGTTGGCCACGGCGAAGATGGAAAGGAACGGGTAGATGGTATCTACCGGCAGGTTCGGAGCACCGGCACGCACCACCTCCAGCAGCGGGGTGGTGCTTTCGGAGAGCTGTCCCACGGGCACCACGGCAACGGCGGCGATAGAGACCAGCAGGTAGACGGACACGGTGATGCTGAGCCCGGTCAGCATCACCTTGGGGAAGATCCGGACCGGATCATGGGTCTCCTCGGCCATGTTCACCGAGTCCTCGAAACCCACCATGGAGAAGAAGGCGAGCGCCGTGGCGCCGGTCAGGGCCAGGAAGACGCTTTTGCCGGCCTCGGTCTCAAACACCACCACCCGGGAGAAGTCCACGTTGCCCTGGCCCATGGCCCAGAAGCCGATGAGTATCACGATCAGCAGGCCGGTGAGCTCGATGGCAGTCAGGACGATGTTGAACTTCACGCTTTCAGCAGCGCCGCGCAGGTTGATCAGTCCCAGCAGCAGCATAAAGACCACTGCCACGGCGGTGACGCCCGTCTGCCCCCACTGGAGGTGGAAGCCAACAATGAAGTTCTCGGCCAGGAACTTGGACGCGGTGGACGCCGAAGTGATGCCCGAACACAACACGGCAAACGTCACCAGGAAGGTCAGGAAGTGCACCCCGAAGGCCTTGTGCGTATACAGGGCCGCGCCTGCGGCCTGCGGATACTTGGTCACAAGCTCCAGGTAGGACAGCGCCGTGATGGTGGCGACGGCGAAGGCCAGCAGGATCGGGGCCCACGCGGCACCGCCGATCTCCCCGGCCACCTGGCCGGTGAGGGCGTACACGCCGGTACCCAGGATGTCGCCCACAATAAACAGGAGCAACAGCTTGGTGCCCATGACCCTCTTCAGCTCGGTCTGGCCCGTCTCAGACTTGATGTCAGCCATGGCTGCCCTCCCCGGACAATTGCCGAAACCGCGTTGGTCGGTATTCTGCGCGGTGGTATCCGGTAAGGCAACGGGAGGCGGAACCGGGTCAGGCCGGGGCCTCGGGAATCACCCTGACCGCGCCGATCCGGCGTCGCCGCACGCCCAGGACCTCCAGCCGGCAGCCCGGCGCCGGCACGGTGTCGCCGGGCCGCGCCATCCGGCCCAGCTGCTCCAGGATGTATCCGGCCACGGTCTCGTACTGCCCTTCCGGCAGGCCGATACCGGTGAGCCGCTCGAATTCCTGCAGGATCAACGCGCCGTCCACCACCAGCTGGCCCTTCTCCCGCCGGTACCGGTCCTCCGGGTCACGGCCGGTGTCGTACTCGTCGTAAATCTCGCCGACCAGCTCCTCCACCAGGTCCTCCAGCGTCACGATCCCGTCCGTTCCGCCGTATTCATCCGCCACCAGGGCGATGTGGCTGCTTTCCCGCCTCATCCTGGTCAGGGACGGCAGGACGGTGGCCGTACCGGGCAGGAACAGGATGGGACGCAGGATCTGCGCCACGGTACGTCCGTTCCCGTCCGGCAGGTCCGGGTCAGGCATCAGGTCACGGACATGGATAAACCCGAGCACGTCGTCAACCGAAGTGCCGGTGACCGGGTACCGCGAATACGGCAGGTCCCGCACCTGGCGCCGGGCCTGCTCCAGCGGGAGATCCCCGCGAAGGAACACCACCTCCGTGCGGGGACGCATGACTTCCTGCACCAGCCGGGTCCCGGCGCCGAACACGTCCACGAGGATCCGCCTGCTGTCTTCGGCCAGCATGGGGTTGGCTGTCACCATGTCCCTCAGCTCCTGGGTGCTTACCGGCACCGTCTTCACGTTCGGGTTGCCGCCCAGCAGCCGCACCACGGCATCCGTGGAGGCGGACAGGAGCCGGATCACGGGCCGCATCAGAACCGCGAACACGTTCAGGGCGGGGGAGAGTATCCGGGCAATACCGACGGCGTTCTGCATGGCCAGTCGTTTGGGCACCAGTTCCGAGAACACCAGGGACAGATAGGCCACAAAAAGGGTCAGCACAATAAAGGCCGTTGCGTCTGCGGCAGGCTCCGGCAGGCCCCACCGGCGCAGCAGCGGCACTACCGCCGGTGCCAGGGCGGAGGCCCCGTACGCCGCGGAGAAGAACCCGGTCAGGGTGACGCCTATCTGGATGGCTGAGAGGAACAGGTTGGGGTTCCGGGCCAGCCGGGCGGTGCGCTGGCCCTGGGCACCGCTGCGCTCGATCGCGCTGATCTGGCTTTCGCGCAGGGAGACCAGGGCCATTTCCGCCCCGGCGAAAACCCCGCCGAGCAGAATGAAGAACACCACGAGCAGGAAATTGAAAACCGTGCCGCCGTCCATTCAGCGAGGGTACCGAAGGGCAGACGGCGGGGACAGGGACAACCGGGCCGGAGCCGGAGCAGGCCTGCAGGGAAATGCGACGGAACTCACACCCGGACGGGGCAAGGCGGTGGGAAAACCGGCAGCGGGCAACAAAAAAGTCCTCCCGGAATCAGAAGATTCCGGGAGGACTTCACTGTGCGCGGAGGGGGACTTGAACCCCCACCCTCGTTAGAGGACTAGCACCTCAAGCTAGCGCGTCTGCCATTCCGCCACCCGCGCTTGGGTGATCTCCACAGGTTTCCAAGTTGTTCAAAACCCGTGGAAGCAACGGGAAAAACTCTAACACGGTTTTGCCCCGAACAACGAATCGGCCCAAGCCGCAGGCAGGTTAGTGGTCACCGGAGGACGAAATGTGGCCTGCCGCACTCCGGCTCTGGCTAAGCTGGCTGGCAGAGCTCACTGAAGGGAAACCCCATGCCTGACGAAGTCCGCACCCACCAGCCCGGCACCGGCCACCATGCGGCGGGCCGCGCCGAAGACGAGGTTGCCCGCATCTGCCGTGACCTGATCCGGTTCGACACCTCCAACTTCGGTGACAACTCCGGACCGGGGGAGCGGGCCGCCGCGGAGTACGCCGCCGGACTCATCGAGGAGGTCGGCCTCACCGCCGATCTGTTCGAGTCCGCGCCGGGCCGGGCGTCCGTAGTGACCCGCATGGAAGGAACCGATTCCTCCCTTCCGGCCCTCGTGGTGCACGGACACCTGGACGTGGTCCCGGCCCAAAAGCAGGACTGGAGCGTGGATCCGTTCAGCGGCGAGGAACGGGACGGGCTGATCTGGGGCCGCGGCGCCGTGGACATGAAGGACATGGACGCCATGATCCTCTCCGTGATGCGCTCCATGGCCGCCACCGGCACCAAGCCCAAACGCGACATTGTCTTCGCCTTTTTCGCCGACGAGGAAGCCGGCGGAGACTACGGCGCCCGGTGGGCGGTGGAACACCGTCCGGAACTGTTCGACGGCGCCACCGAGGCGATTTCCGAGGTGGGCGGTTTCTCGGCCACCATCGGCGGACGGCGGACCTACCTGCTGCAGACCGCGGAGAAGGGCATCTCCTGGCTGCGGCTGGTGGCCCACGGGCGTGCCGGGCACGGCTCCCAGATCAACACCGACAATGCCGTCACCCGCCTGGCGCGCGCCGTCGCCAGTATCGGCAGCCACCCGTGGCCCATTGAACTGACGGACACCACCCGGGCCTTCCTGGACGGGGTGACCGAACTGACCGGCGTCGAATTCGATCCGGACAACCCGGAGCGCCTCCTGTCGGAACTGGGCACCGTGGCCCGGTTTGTGGGTGCCACCCTGCAGAACACTTCCAACCCCACGGTGCTGAAGGCCGGGTACAAGCACAACGTCATTCCCGGCACCGCCGAGGCCCTGATCGACGCCAGGACCCTGCCGGGCCAGGAGGAACAGGTACTGGCCACCATCCGGGAACTGGCAGGCGAGGGCATCGACATCAGCTACGAACACCAGGACGTGTCCCTGGAAGTGCCGTTTACCGGCGCCCTGGTGGACTCCATGGTCTCTGCACTGCAGGCCGAGGATCCGGGCGCCCCGGTGCTGCCCTACACGCTCTCGGGCGGCACGGACAACAAATCGCTGAGCCGGCTGGGCATCACCGGCTACGGCTTCGCTCCGCTCCGGCTGCCCGAAGACCTGGACTTCACCGGCATGTTCCACGGCGTGGACGAGCGGGTGCCGGTGGACTCCCTGAAGTTCGGCACCCGGGTCCTCTCCCGGCTGCTGGCCAACTACTGATCCGTGCCGCCCGCCAGAAAGGAAACCGCCGTGGCTGCCACTGACATCCTCACCCCGGAACTGCTGGAGCGCCTGCGTTCGCGCGCCGCAGGCTACGACGAATCCAACAGTTTCTTCACGGAAGACCTCGAAGACCTGCGCGCTGCGGGTTACCTTGCCCTGTTTACCCCCGTATCCGAAGGCGGCGCGGGGCTGGGCATCCCCGACGTCGTCGCCTGCCAGCGCCTGCTGGGAGCAGTTGCGCCAGCCACGGCCCTGGCTGTGAACATGCACCAGGTCTGGTGCGGGGTGGCGCACCTGCTGGCCCGCAGCGGTGACGACTCCCTGGCCTTCGTGCTGCGCGAAGCGGCGGCGGGGGAGGTCTTCGCCTTCGGCGTCTCCGAGCCCGGCAACCCGGCGGTGCTTTTCGACTCGCACACGCAGGCGGTGCCCGCGGGCGACGGCGGCTATGCGTTCACCGGCACCAAGATCTTCACCAGCCTCTCGCCGGCGTGGACCCGGCTGGGCATCTTCGGCAAGGACTCCTCCAACCCGGAGGAACCCACGCTGGTGTTCGGGTTCGCGGACCGCGGCACACCCGGGATTGCCATTGCCGATGACTGGAACACCATGGGCATGCGGGCGAGCCAGTCCTGCACCACCCGCCTGGACGGTGCGCATGTCCCGGCGGCCCGGATGGTCCGGACCACGCCGGTGGGCCCGCACCGCGACGCGTTTGTGTTCGGCATCTTCAGCCTGTTCGAGACCCTGTTGTCCGCCGTGTATACCGGCATCGGGGACCGGGCGGTGGAACTGGCGGCCGCGGCGGCCCGGGCACGGGTGTCAGCGGACGGCCTTCCCGGGTCCGCCAATCCGGACACCCGGTGGAAGATCGCCGATGCGGCAATCCGCATGGACGGTATCCGCCTGCAGCTGGGTGCAGTGGCGCGGGACCTCGAGGAAGGCGCGGATCACGGAAGTTACTGGTTCCCGTTGCTTTCGGGCCTGAAGTACCGCAGCACCGAAACGGCCCGCGGTGTGGTGGAGACCGCCATGCGGGTGGCGGGCGGCCGCAGCTACTCGCGCGGGCAGGAACTGGAACGGCTGTACCGGGACGTGCTGGCGGGCATGTTCCACCCCTCCAGCGAGGATTCTGTCCACGCGTCCGTGGCCAACGCTGTCCTCGGTCCGGTCGACCAGGCCGGTCCGGCTCAGTAGCAGGGGCAGCCCTACGCCGTGCGCTGGACCCGCAGGATCCTTCGCCGCAGCCAAAACCGCCGGCCGCCGCCGCTGTAGATGCGGCTGCGGTGCAGTTCCCACTTGCCGTATTCGGCGTGTTCAACGAGGCGGCGCCTGGCATCCGGCAGCGATTCGGTCGGTTCCACCGAGACCACAAGGTATTCGTAGTCCCGCAGATTTTCATGCCGGCGGGAGACATCTGGGGCAAGAATTTGTTCGCGCATTTCCCTCCAATTTTGCCTACTTTACCGCTAACGTCTAGGGCATGAGCATAGATCCGCGCATCGCGCTCCAGTCCCTGGTGACCGCTTTCGAGGAGCACCTCGCGGCGGCCGCCAGCCGCCGCGGCGAGAAGGATCCCGTGGTGGAGAGCGCGTACCTGGCTATCGCTGATGCCTTCGAAGTCTACGAGGAAGTCCTGTACGACGCCTATGGGGAGGTCACCCCCTTGGAAATCTACGAGGACGATGAAGACGACTACGAAACCGGCGACGCGGACTCCCTTGACGCGGATCCCCTGGAGGGTTTCGGAGACCTGGACGGCGACCCCGGAGCCGGTCGCGACGGCGGAACCGACGACAACGGCAACGGCAGCACCCTGGGCCGGCCGGCAGGCCGCTGAGCCGCAGGTGCCGGGTGGCGGGCCGGTAGCGGTCCGTCGCCGCGGAGCCTTTCCCGGTGCCAAGGACTCTTTCCCCGTGCCATAGAGTCTTAGTGTGAATTGGTTTGAAGCGATCTTCCTTGGCCTGATCCAGGGCCTGACAGAGTTCCTGCCCATCTCCTCCAGCGCCCATCTGCGCATTGTCGGGGAGCTTCTGCCCGGCGCCCAGGACCCGGGAGCGGCGTTCACCGCCATCACCCAGCTGGGTACAGAGACGGCCGTGGCGGTGTACTTCTGGAAGGACATTGTCCGGATCATCAAGTCCTGGTTCGGATCCCTGACCGGCCGGGTGCCGCGCAATGACCCGGACGCCCGCATGGGCTGGCTGATCATCATCGGCACCCTGCCCATCGTGGTGCTGGGCCTGTTCTTCCAGGACCAGATTGAAAGCACCTTCCGCAGCCTGTGGATCGTGGCCACCATGCTGATCGTCTTCGGCATCATCCTGGCCGTCGCGGACACTGTCGGACGCCAGCAGCGCACGTTGGACCAGCTCAGCTACAAGCACGGCATCCTGTACGGCTTTGCCCAGGCACTGGCCCTGATCCCCGGCGTATCCCGCTCCGGCGGCACCATCACGGCCGGCCTGCTGATGGGCTACACCCGGGAAGCCGCCGCACGCTACGCCTTCCTGCTGGCCATTCCCGCCGTCTTCGGCAGCGGCCTCTTCCAGCTGGTCAAGTCCCTGGACGAACCCATGCCGTACACGGCACTGCAGACCGGCGCCGCCACTGTGGTCGCCTTTGCTGTGGGATTCGTCATCATCGGCTGGTTCCTCCGCTACGTTTCCACCCGCAGCTACCGGCTCTTCGTCTGGTACCGGATCCTGCTGGGCGTGCTGATCTACCTGCTTCTGGGCTTCGGCGTCATCACCGCCTAGGGCCGGGCCGCGTCAGCACCCACCGGCCGCGGACAGTAGAGTTGATAGCGTGATTGCTTGGAAATCCCCCTCCCTGCCCAGCCTGCCCGGCGCGTCGGTCAACGTCCGCCTCTATGACACCGCCGCCCAGGCGCCGGTGACCGTACAGCCGGACGGCGCCGCAAGCATGTATGTCTGCGGGATCACCCCGTACGATGCAACCCACATGGGGCACGCCTCCACGTACGTGGCCTTCGACCTGCTGAACCGGCAGTGGCGCGACGCCGGCTACGACGTGCGCTACGTCCAGAACGTCACCGACGTCGACGATCCGCTGCTGGAGCGGGCCACCGCCACCGGCGCCGACTGGCGCGAGCTGGCCCGGGAGCAGACCCAGCTCTTCCGTGATGACATGGAAGCCCTGAATGTCCTGGCCCCGGACCACTACATCGGTGCCGTCGAAGCCGTGGAGTGGATTGTCCCGGTGGTCGAGGACCTGATGGACCGCGGACTGGCCTACCGGGTGCCGGGCACCGAAGGGGAGCCCGACGGCGACCTGTACTTTGACGTGGACGCAGCCTCCAAGCTGGCCCCGGAGGATCCGGACGCCTGGTGGCTGGGCCAGGTTTCACACCTGAACCGTGAGGCCATGCTGCCGGTCTTCGCCGAACGCGGCGGCGACCCGGACCGCCCCGGCAAGCGCAATGCACTGGATCCGCTGCTGTGGCGCCAGGCCCGGACGGGTGAACCGTCCTGGGAGGGCGGACGGCTGGGACGCGGCCGTCCGGGCTGGCACATCGAGTGTTCGGTTATTGCCCAGCGCTTCCTGCCCCGCCCTTTCACTGTGCAGGCCGGCGGCTCCGACCTGGTGTTCCCGCACCACGAAATGAGCGCCGGACACGCCTACGCCAGCGCCGGAACCCCTTTGGCCTCGCACTACGCCCATGCCGGAATGGTGGGCCTGGACGGCGAGAAAATGAGCAAGTCCCTGGGCAACCTCGTCCTCGTCTCGCGGCTCCGGGCCGAGGGCGTGGAACCGGCAGCCATCCGGCTGGTCCTGCTCTCGCACCACTACCGGACAGACTGGTTCTGGACGGCGGACCAGCTGCAGGCCGCCGAGCAGCGCCTCACCCGCTGGCGGCATGCCCTGGAGTTCACCGACGATGCCATGGCCGCCGGCATGCTCGCCCGGATCCGCGAAGCCCTGGCCGATGACCTCAACGCGCCGGCAGCACTGCAGGCAGCCGATGCATGGGCCGCTGCGGCCCAGGCTGCGGGCCGCCCCGGCTCCCCGGCCGGCAGCGAACTGGCCTGCTCCGCCCTGAACGCACTGCTGGGCATCCAGCTCTAGGAAGCGGCGGGCAGCCGGCGGGGTCAGTCCCTGCGGCGGCGTTTGAGGTAACGCTCAAACTCGCGCGCAATGGACTCCCCGCTGGCCTCGGGAAGCTCGGCAGTGTCCTTGGCTTCTTCCAGCTGGCGGACGTACGCAGCCACTTCCGGATCCTCCGTGGCCAGTTCGTCCACGCCCCGTTCCCAGGCCTCGGACTCCTCCGTGAGCAACTGGGTGTCCAGGGGTACCTGGAGGAGTTCCTCGATCCGGTTCAAGAGCGCCAGCTGGGCCTTGGGGGAGGGCGCCTGTCCCACATAGTGCGGCACCGCGGCCCACAGCGAGATGGACGGGATGTCCGCCAGGTTGGCCATTTCGGAGACCACGCCCACAATGCCGATCGGACCCTCGTAGGCGGACACCTCGAGGTTCAGGCTTTCCTGCAGGTCCCGCTCCTCGCAGGTGCCGGTGACCGGAATGGGCCGGGAGTGGGGTACATCCGCCAGCAGCGCGCCGGCCAGCACAATGCAGTCCACGTCCAGTTCCTTGGCCAGGGCAATGAGTTCGGCCGTGTAGGCCCGCCATTTGTAGGAGGGCTCCACCCCGGTCACGAAAATGACGTCCAAGTTGCTGTCCGGAACTTCGGCGCGCGAAATCCTGGTGGTCGGCCATTTGATCCGCTGCCGGCCGGACGCCGTGCGCCTGATGGTCGGCCTGGTGAACTGGAAGTCGTAGTACTCGTCGGCGTCGATACTGGCAATTTTTTCGCTGTCCCAGTGCCGGTGGAGGAATTTCAGGGCGTCAGAGGCTGCCTCGCCTGCATCGTTCCACCCTTCGAACGCAGCCAGCATCACAGTGACGCGTTCGGGGGACGTCTCATCGCCAAAAAAGTCCTGCAGCCCTGCTGCCGGGAAGCCATCGGTAGTGCTCACACGATCACACTATGCCCCGTTCCACTGTGTGTCAGGACGCAGCTGCGGAGCTTCGCGGAGAGCAAAAGAAACGCGCTGTCCGCGCGCCCCTTAGACTTAGGTCATGTCCACACTTCCCGCAGATGATTCCCTTGGCAGCCGCGCCACCCCCACCCTGCAGGCCGTCTTCTGGGATATGGACGGCACACTCGTGGATACCGAGCCCTACTGGATCGGTGCCGAAAAGGACCTGACCCGCAGCTTCGGCCTCGAATGGACCGATGCCCAGGCCGAGGCCATGGTGGGCCAGGCCCTCGAATTCGGAGCCGGAATGCTCCGGGAGGCCGGCGTGCCCCTGTCGGTGCGGGAAATCATCGACCGGCTGATCGGGCAGGTCACCGAACAGGTCCGCCGCTCGGTGCCCTGGCGGCCCGGCGCACGGGAGATGCTGGCCGGACTCCGGGACGCGGGCATTCCCTGCGCCCTGGTCACCATGTCCGAGCCGGTGCTGGCCCGGGAAATCGTCCGCGCCCTGCCTGCCGGGACGTTCGACATCGTGGTCACGGGGGATATGGTCAGTGCCGGCAAGCCGGACCCCGAACCGTATCTGCTGGCCTGCGACACCATGGCCCGGCTGGTTCCCGGACTGGACAAGGCCGGCATAGTGGCGGTGGAGGACTCACTGCCGGGTGCCACCTCGGCGCAGGCCGCCGGCCTGGTGACCCTCGGGGTACCGAACTTCATCCCGCTGCCCGAGGGGACCGTCCGGCACGAATGGAGCACCCTGGCCGGCCGCGGTGTCCGCGAGCTGCAGCAACTGCTCGCCGATCCGGTCCCGGAGCCCGCCAGGTGAGCAGTAACGGACCCGCCGGCACCGAACGGCGTGAGGGAATTCCCCTGGGCCATGTTGCCGGCGTGCCGGTCTTCCTGGCCTACTCATGGTTCCTGATCGCCGCACTGATTGTGGCTGTTTTCGGCCCCCAGTTGCGCGCAAGCTTTCCGTCCCTGGGGGCCGGGGCCTACGCGGCCGCCCTCGGCTACGCCGTGTTGCTCCTGCTCTCCGTCCTGGCGCATGAAGCGGCGCATGCACTCACTGCCCGTGCGTACAACTGGCCGACCTCGAAGATCGTGCTCACGCTGTGGGGCGGACACACCCAGTTCGGCGACATGCGCTCGACGCCGGGGCGTTCGCTGCTGGTGGCCCTCGCCGGACCGGCGGCCAACTTCCTGCTCGCCCTGGCCGGCTTCGGAATCCTCCAGCTCCTGGACCGCAGCAGCATCGCCGGGCTGATCGTGTTTGTTTTCGTCTACAGCAACCTGCTGGTGGCGGTCTTCAACATCCTGCCCGGGCTTCCCCTGGACGGGGGCCGGATCGTCGAAAGCGCCGTGTGGAAAGCCACCGGCTCCCAGGAACGCGGGACAGTGGCTGCCGGGTGGGCCGGGCGGATTATCGTCGTCCTGCTCCTGGCCGTCCTGTTCATACCGCCTTATCTGCGTGGCGGAGCCCCGTCCCTGAGCCTTGTCCTGGTGGCGGCCCTGCTGTCCGGTTTCCTGTGGATGGGTGCCGGGGCGGCCATTGCCAACGCGCGGATCCGCCTCCGGCTGCCGCAGGTCAGCGCCGCAGCGCTGATGGAACCGGCGGTTGCGCTGCCGGCAGGCTCCTCGTCGGGTGCGGCACTGCGGCTGGTCCTGGACCGCCCGGACAGCGCCGTGGTGGTCACGGCCGCCACCGGACAGCCCGAAGCAGTAGTGGACCGGGGCGCCCTGGCCCAGGTGCCCCGCGAAACAGCCGACCAGGTGCCGGTCAGCGCCGTCGCCCGCCCGCTGGCGCCGGGAGCGTACGTGCCCGAGGTCGCCGCCGGGCAGGAGCTCGTCCAGTACCTCGCGAAACTGCAGGGACACGAGTACGCGGTGATCAACCGCGAAGGCACGGTCACCGGCCTGCTGCACCAGTCCGCCGTCGTTGCCGCCATGACCGGAAAGCCCGCCCGCCGCGTGCGCTAGCTCCAGCTCCGCCGCACCAACCCGCCCCGGCGCCGCGCGCCAGGGCCATACAGACCCGCAAGAGAACCAAAGGAAAACCCATGAATAACCAGGAGCAGCCCAGCGCTGCACCCCACGGCGCCGACATCCGCCGGGGACCGCTCCGGCCCGGAGAACGCGTCCAGCTCACCGACGAAAAGGGCCGCCGGAACACCATTACCCTCACTGAGGGCGGCGCGTTCCACACCCACCGCGGCTACCTGCAGCATGACACCCTGATCGGCCTGCCCGAAGGATCCGTGGTCACCAACACCGCGGGACACCAATACCAGGTGCTGCGCCCGCTGCTGTCCGACTTTGTGCTGTCCATGCCCCGCGGAGCAGCCGTTGTCTACCCCAAGGACGCGGCGCAGATCGTCACCATGGCGGACATCTACCCGGGTGCCCGGGTGGTGGAAGCCGGCGTCGGTTCCGGCGCCCTGAGTATTTCGCTGCTGCGTGCCGTCGGGGACAACGGCAGCCTGCATTCCTTCGAACGGCGCGAGGAGTTCGCCCAGATCGCCCGCGGCAACGTGGAAACCTTCTTCGGCGGCCCGCACCCGGCCTGGAACATCTCCCTCGGCGATTTCCAGGACGAAGTGGTCAAGGCGGAAGAACCCGGCAGCGTGGACCGGGTGGTCCTGGACATGCTCGCCCCCTGGGAATGCACCGACGCCGTCGCCACTGTCCTGGCCCCGGGCGGCGTCTGGATTTCCTACGTAGCCACGGTCACCCAGCTGTCCCGCACCGCGGAGGCCATCCGTGCCGACGGGCGCTTCACGGAGCCCGACGGCTGGGAATCGATGGTCCGCGGCTGGCACCTGGAAGGCCTCGCCGTGCGCCCGGACCACCGGATGGTTGCGCACACGGGCTTCCTGCTGACGGCCCGCCGGCTCGCCGAAGGCGCCACCGGCCTGGTGGCCAAGCGCCGCGCTTCCAAGACGAACTTCAGCGAAGAGGACCTCAACGCGTGGACCCCCGCCGCCGTGGGCGAACGGGAAGTCTCGGCACACAAGCTGCGCCGGGCCGCCCGGGACGCCAGCTCCACAGTGCAGCGCGGAGCACTGGAAAGCGCGGAAAAGTTCCAGCAGGAGACGGACACCCCATAACGGGTAACCGGCGAAACACAAGACGCCGGACCCCGTGTATCTCACGCGGCGCTGGGTTACTGTCGGAAGACAGACCCAGAGCTATGTGAAGGCGGTCGGTACCATGGCTGAACCCGAAAACGTCGCACCCGGGACCGGGGAATCCCGCACTGTTCCGGCGACAGCCGGAACGGGGAACGAGGCACGCCAGTTGAACGTCCTTCGGGACAAACTCCGGAATCTGGACCGGCAGCTTGCTGCCCTGACCCATAACAACGCCCGGCTCGTAGCCATGCTGGAGACCGCGAAAGCCGAGATCATCCGCCTGAAGGATGCGCTTGAAAACGAAGGCGCCACCCCCTTCAGCTTCGGCACCGTGATCGGTGTGAACCAGCGCAGGGAAGCCGAGCCGGGGGTCACCACCACGGCGTCGGTGCAGGAAAGCCTGGACATCATCCAGTCCGGCCGGAAACTGCGGGTGGCGGTTTCGCCCCTCCTGGACCTGGGACAGATAGTCCCGGGCCAGGAGGTGCTGCTGAACGAGTCCCTCACCGTCATTGCGGCGCTCGGTTTCGAGCGTGCCGGCGAACTGTTCACCATCAAGGAGATCCTGGACCCGGACCGGGTCCTGGTGATCGGACGGGCCGACGACGAGCGCGTAGTGCGCCTGAACGGCCCGCTCAGCCGCGGGAAGGTCCGGGTGGGCGACGCGCTGACCGTGGACACCCGCATCGGCTACGCGCTGGAAAAGATCCCGCGCAGCGAAGTGGAAAACCTGGTCCTGGAGGAAGTCCCGGATATCTCCTACGCGGATATCGGCGGGCTCGGCCCGCAGATCGAACAGATCCGCGACGCGGTGGAACTGCCCTTTATGCATCCGGACCTGTACCGCGAGCACGGGCTGAAACCGCCCAAAGGCATCCTGCTCTACGGCCCTCCCGGCTGCGGCAAGACGCTGATCGCCAAGGCGGTGGCGCACGCCCTGGCGGCACGCGTCATGGAACAGACGGGAACGCTCGGGGCACGGAGCTACTTCCTGAACATCAAGGGCCCGGAGCTGCTGGACAAGTACGTGGGGGAGACCGAACGCCACATCCGGCTGATCTTCGGCCGGGCGCGCGAAAAGGCTTCCGACGGCAGCCCCGTGGTGGTCTTCTTCGACGAGATGGATTCCCTCTTCCGCACCCGCGGCACCGGCGTCTCCTCCGACGTCGAAACCACCATTGTTCCGCAGCTGCTCAGCGAGATTGACGGCGTGGAGAAGCTCGAGAACGTGATTGTGATCGGTGCCTCCAACCGTGAGGACATGATTGATCCGGCCATCCTGCGGCCGGGCCGGCTGGACGTGAAGATCAAAATCCAGCGCCCCGACGCCGAGGGTGCCGCGGAGATCTTCGGCAAGTACCTGACCCCCGACCTGCCGCTGCACCGCGAGGACCTCGCCGAGCACGGCTACGACCCGGTGGCGACGGTACGGGAGATGATCCGCCGCACCGTGGAGAAGATGTATGCCGAGGACAAGGCCAACGAGTACCTCGAGGTGACCTACGCCAACGGGGACACCGAGATGCTCTACTTCAAGGACTTCAACTCGGGCGCCGTGATCCAGAACGTGGTGGACCGGGCGAAGAAGTACGCCATCAAGGACCTGCTCCAGATCCACCAGCGCGGGCTGCGCATCGAACACCTGATGCGCGCCGTCGTGGACGAGTTCCGCGAGCATGAGGACATGCCCAACACCACCAACCCGGACGACTGGGCACGGATCTCGGGGAAGAAGGGCGAACGCATCACCTATATCCGCACCATCGTCCAGGGCAAGGCCGGCCAGGAGCCCGGCCGGACCATTGAGACCACGGCCAACCCGGGACAGTATCTGTGACCGTTCGCCGGGTGATGGGGACGGAGACCGAGTACGGCGTGCTCGCTCCGTCCCTGCCCTCCGCCAACGCCACCGTCCTGTCCAGCCAGATCGTTAATGCGTATGCGGCCACGCTGCGCAGCGGGGCGGGCAACCTCTCCGGTACGCGCTGGGACTACACGGATGAAGCGCCGCTGAACGACGCCCGGGGTTTCGCCGTGCCCCGGTCCGCCGCCGATCCCACGCAGCTCACCGACCAGCCGCCCGTGCTGGACGCCGAGCAGATTGCGATGGAAGGCGGCGGCCCGGCGGCACTGTACGGCGAGCAGACCTCGGACAGCCCGGTGCTGATGAACATGGTGCTGGGCAACGGGGCGCGGTTGTACGTTGACCATGCGCATCCGGAATATTCCTCCCCGGAGGTCACCCGTCCCCGCGACGCGGTGCTATGGGACAAGGCCGGGGACGCCGTGGTGCTGGCGGCCATGCGGCACATCGCCCGGATGCCCGGCTTCGCACCCGTGCACCTGTACAAAAACAACACCGACAACAAGGGCGTCTCGTACGGCTCACACGAGAACTACCTGGTGCCGCGCAGCGTACCGTTCGGTGCCCTGGTCAGCGGGCTGGTGCCGTTCTTCGTCTCGCGGCAGGTGATTGCCGGCTCCGGCCGGGTGGGCATCGGCACCAACAACCAGCGGCAGGGCTTCCAGCTCAGCCAGCGGGCCGACTTCTTCGAAACCGAGGTGGGGCTGGAAACCACCATCCGCCGCCCCATCATCAACACGCGCGACGAACCCCACGCCGTCGCCGAAAAATACCGCCGGCTGCACGTCATCATCGGTGACGCGAACCTCAGCGAGGTGTCGGCGCTGCTCAAGGTCGGCACCACGGCGCTGGTGCTGTCCATGATCGAGGCCGGTGCCGCACCGTCCGTGGAACTGCGGGATCCGGTGGGTTCGCTGCAGGCCATCAGCCATGACCCGTCCCTGGAGCAGCTGGTGGAGCTCAAGGACGGGCGGATGGTCACCGGGCTGGACCTGCAGGAAATCTACTTCGAAGCCGCCGCCAGGTATTCCCGGGCCACGGGGGGAGCGGACGCCGACACCGAAGACGTCCTTGCCCGCTGGTCGGCCCTGCTCGGCACGCTGAAGCGGGACCCGATGGAAGCGGCAGGCACCGTGGACTGGGCAGCCAAGCTGAAGCTGCTGCAGGCCTACCGGGACCGTGACGGGCTGTCCTGGTCCGACGCACGGCTGCACCTGGTGGATCTGCAGTACGCGGATATGCGCCCGGAAAAGGGGCTGTACTACCGGCTGGCCGCCCGCGGGCAGATGGACCGGATCCTCACGGACGCGGAGATTGCCCGCGCCGTCACCCATCCGCCGGACGACACCCGGGCCTACTTCCGCGGCAACTGCCTGACCCGCTTCCCCAAGGAAGTGATCGGTGCCAGCTGGGATTCCATCATCTTCGAGCTGCCCTCCCGCCGGCGGCTGCAGCGCATCCCGACGCGCGAGCCGCTGCGCGGAACCCGGGCACTGACCGAGGAGCTGTTCAACGCATCCGCGGATGCGGAGGATTTTGTCACCAGACTCCTGACCGGTTCGGAGACCTCCGTGGCACCATAGGACTAGGATTCAACCCCCGGGCAAGAAAGGGCTAAGCATCATGGCAACCCAGGACCGCAAAAACACCGGAACGCATCCCCTCGAAGAAGAAGAAACCGAAGCCGTACCCCCGCCCGCAGCCGAAGCGGAAGCCTCCGTTGACACCGAAGGCGTGGACGACCTGCTCGACGAAATCGACGGCGTGCTGGAGAGCAACGCCGAGGAGTTTGTCCGCGGCTTCATCCAGAAGGGCGGTCAGTAACGGATGGCCCACCGGGACCCCGCTGCCGCCGTCGATTCCTCCGCAACTTCATCCTTTTCCGACCATCTGTCCCGGCATAATCCCGGGCTCCTGCCGTCCGCCCGGTCCCTGGGCCCCGCATCGCCGGGATCCGCCCGGGACCTGGCGCCGCAGGCCACCACCATCGTCTCCCTCACCTATGCGGGCGGGGTGCTGATGGCGGGGGACCGGCGCGCCACCATGGGCAACATGATTGCCTCCCGCCACATCAAGAAGGTCTTCCCGGCGGACAACTACTCGGTACTCGGCATTGCCGGCACCGCGGGGCTGGCCCTGGACATGATCCGGCTCTTCCAGGTGGAGCTGGAGCACTACGAGAAAATCGAAGGCACGCCAATGAGCCTGGACGGAAAGTCCAACCGGCTTGCGGCCATGGTGCGGTCGAACCTGCCGCTGGCATTGCAGGGACTGGCCGTGGTGCCGCTTTTTGCCGGCTTCGACATGCAGCGGCGGACCGGCCGGCTGTTTTCCTATGACGTCACCGGCGGGCGGTACGAGGAGTACGAACACCACAGCGTCGGCTCCGGCTCCGTCTTCGCCCGCGGTGCGCTCAAAAAACTGTGGCAGCCGAACCTGGACGAAGAGCAGGCGGTGGCGGTGGCCGTGGAGTCCCTCTACGACGCCGCCGACGACGACTCGGCGACCGGCGGACCGGATGTGGTCCGCCGGCTGTGGCCCGTGGTGTACGTGGTCAACAGCGCCGGCAACCGCGAGATCCCCGAGCGTGAACTGCAGGAGCTCTCCCGCGGACTGATTGAACGGCGCTCCGCCGCCGGGCTGGAGGCATAGCCGTGACACAGCAGTTCTATGTCTCGCCCGAACAACTGATGAAGGACCGGGCGGACTTCGCCCGGAAAGGCATTGCCCGCGGCCGGTCCGTGGTGGTGCTGACCTGCCGCGAGGGGATAGCCCTGGTGGCAGAGAACCCGTCGCCGTCGCTGCACAAGCTCAGCGAAATCTACGACCGGATCGGTTTTGCCGCCGTCGGCAAGTACAACGAGTTCGAATCGCTGCGCCAGGCCGGCATCCGGTTTGCCGACGTGCGCGGCTATTCCTATTCCCGCGAAGACGTGTCCGCACGCGGACTGGCCAGCGTCTACGCACAGAGCCTGGGCTCTGTTTTCACCACGGAGGGCAAGCCTTTCGAGGTTGAGCTTGCCGTGGTGGAAGTAGGGGAGGACCCTTACTCAGACCACCTCTACCGCCTGAATTTCGACGGCGCCATCGCCGACGAAAGCAACTACACCGTTATGGGCGGCCAGGCCGACACCGTCAATGAGGCCCTGGCGCGGACCTGGCGACAGGACGCGGACTTCACATCCGCCATCCGGACGGCGGTCGCAGCGCTCTCGGCCACCCGGACGGTGGAGGGCAACGGCGGCCAAAGCCCCGAACGGCTGGGGGCGGGGCTGCTGGAGGTGGCCGTGCTGGACCGGGACCCGCTTTCCACGCGCGGCACGGTCAGGGCGTTCCGCAGGATAAACACCGTAGAGCTTGACCGCTTGCTGGTCAGCGCGGAAGGAGACTGATGGACCGCAGGATCTACGGGGTGGAAACGGAATTCGGCATCGCGTATTCCGGCCCCGACTCACGTCCGCTGTCCCCCGAGGAAGTGGCGCGCTACCTCTTCCGCAAGGTGGTCAGCTGGGGCCGCTCCTCGAACGTGTTCCTCACCAACGGTTCTCGCCTTTACCTCGACGTCGGATCCCATCCCGAGTACGCCACCGCCGAGTGCGACGACCTGGCCCAGCTCGTGGCGCATGACCGGGCCGGCGAGCTGATCCTGGACGACCTCGTTGACGAGGCGGAGGAACGGCTGAAGGCCGAAGGGTTCAACGGCAGCGTCTACCTGTTCAAGAACAACACCGACTCCGCGGGAAACTCCTACGGCAGCCATGAGAACTACCTGATTCCGCGCCGGCTCGAGTTCTCCCGGCTGGCCGACGTCCTGATCCCGTTCCTCGTGACCCGGCAGCTGCTGGTGGGGGCCGGGAAGGTGCTCAAGACCCAGTCCGGCTCCCTGTACGCCTTTTCCCAGCGCGCCGACCACATCTGGGAGGGCGTTTCCTCCGCCACCACCCGGTCCCGGCCCATCATCAACACCCGGGACGAACCGCATGCCGACGCCGAGCACTACCGCCGGCTGCACGTCATCGCCGGGGACTCGAACATGTCCGAGACCACCATGCTGCTCAAAGCGGGGTCCGTGGACCTGATGCTGCGGATGATCGAGGCCGGGGTGCTGATGCGGGACCTGCGGCTGGAGAACCCGATCCGCAGCATCCGGGAAACCTCCCACGACCTCTCGGGCCGGCAGCCGCTGAAGCTGGCCAACGGCTCAACCATGACGCCCCTGGACCTGCAGCGGATCTACCTGCAGCGGGTCAAGGATTTCGTAGCCGCCAACGGGGCGCACAACCGGCATACCGGGCGGGTGGTGGACCTGTGGGAGCGCACCCTGGACGCCATCGAGTCCGGGGACCATTCCGGGATCGATACGGAAATTGACTGGGCCATCAAGAAAAAGCTGGTGGACCGGTACGCCGAGCGGCACGGGCTGGAAATGTCTTCCTCGCGCCTGTCCCAGGTGGACCTGACCTACCATGACATTTCCCGGCGCCGGGGGCTGTTCTACCTGTTGCAGGCCCGCGGGGAGACGGCCCGCGTGGTGGAGGACAGCGACATCAAGGAGGCCGTCGACCAGCCGCCGCAGACCACCCGGGCCAAGCTGCGCGGTGATTTCGTGCGGCGTGCCAAGGCGGCCAACCGCGACTTCACCGTGGACTGGGTGCACCTGAAGCTCAATGACCGGGCCCAGCAGACCGTCCTGTGCAAGGATCCGTTCGCCTCCGTGGATGAACGGGTGGAAGCGCTGTTGTCCACTCTCTGAGGACCATTCCGCATGCCACCTAGGCTTCATTCAGGCGGACCGGTTAGTGTGGGCCTGTTGCGGTCCGGTGCCGTGTGCCGGTTTCCGCTGATCAATGTCCACCACTGAAAGAAGTACTGTGCGTAAAGTACTAGCCATACTCCTGCCTTTCCTGCTGTTCCTGACCGCCTGCTCCGGCGGCGGCGACGCCAGCGGTCCGCTTGCCTCCGTAAAGATTGAACGCGGCGACGACGGCACTGCCCCTACGGTCGAATTCGACAAGCCGCTCAGCGCGGACGAGCCCACCCTGACGCGGATCAACGACGGCGACGGCGAGGAACTGGCCGACGGCCAGACGGCGTCCATCCGCCTGATGATGGTCGACCCGGAAAGCGGTGAAGCCGGCCAGGAGTCGTACACGGCTGAAACGGCCGAAGACATTGCCGTCGATGACACGCTCAAGCAGGGCAACGAGCAGATGTACAGCGCCCTGGTGGGCGCACCCGTAGGCTCCGACTTCGCCTACTACGTGCCCGGCAACGAGGCGGCCGGCAGCACGGCACAGTTCATCGTCTTCACCCTGACCGACGCCCGTGACGTGCCCACCCGTGCCTGGGGCTCGGATGTTGCACCTGTCGAGGGCCTGCCGACCGTGGAACTGGACGGCGACGGCAAGCCCGCCATTACGGTCCCGAAGACCGACGCGCCGACCGAACTCGTGGCCCAGGACCTCAAGACCGGTGACGGTGCCGTGGTGGAAGCCGACGACACCGTGACCGTGCAGTACCACGGCGTGAAGTGGTCCGACGGGACGGTCTTCGATTCCAGCTGGGACCGCGGCAGCGTCGCCACCTTCGGCCTCGACCAGGTTATTTCCGCCTGGACCGACGGGCTGGCCGGCAAGACGGTCGGTTCCCAGGTGCTGATCGTGGCGCCGCCCGCCACGGCGTACGGCGCATCCGAAGGCAACGAGCTCCAGAACGAAACCCTGGTGTTCGTGGTCGACATCCTCGAGGCCAAGTGACCCGATAGGATTGCAGCCAGTCACAAAACAAAAGGAGTCCCATGTCATTCGGAAAGCGTGAATACGACCGCCAGAAGCCGGAAATCGATTTCCCGGCCCACGACGCCCCCACCGACCTCGTGATCGAGGACATCGTGGTCGGCGACGGCCAGGAAGTGAAGGCCGGAGACACGGTGTCCACCCACTACGTGGGCGTTGCCTTCTCCACCGGTGAAGAGTTCGATGCCTCCTGGAACCGCGGCGCGCCGCTGGACTTCCGCGTCGGCGTCGGCCAGGTCATCCAGGGCTGGGACCAGGGCCTGCTGGGCATGAAGGTGGGCGGCCGCCGCCGGCTGGAAATCCCCTCCTCCATGGCCTACGGCGACCGCGGTGCCGGCTCCGCCGTGGCTCCGGGCGAGTCGCTGATCTTCGTGGTGGACCTGCTCGGCGTCCGCTAGGCACCTGCTTTGCCGCGCAAGGGGCGGAACCGTGTCCTTTCGGGACACCGGTTCCGCCCCTTCCGCGTGGAAGGACCGGAAGAACGGTAGATTAGCTGCGTGTCCGCCAAGAGAACCGAACGCCTGCTGAACCTGGTCATTGCGCTGCTCTCCACGCGCAGGGGCTTCACCAAGCATGAGTTGTTCGAAGAAATTGAACTGTACGGCGAAGCTTCCACGCCGGAGGCCCGGGAGAAACTCTTCGACCGGGACAAGGCCTTCCTGCGCGAGCAGGGAATCCCCGTGGAGTCCTACAGCGAAGAGCCGCTGTTTGAGGGCACTGCCACCCAGCGTTACCGGATCCGGCAGGACGCCTACCGGCTTCCCGGCGTCCAGTTCACTCCCGAGGAATCCGCCGTCCTGGCTTTGGCCGCCCGGATGTGGGACCAGGCCTCGCTGGGGTCCGCCGCCGCCCGCGCCCTGCGCAAGCTGCAGGCACGGGGCGTGCTGCCCGAAGACGCCGGCACCATTCCGCTGCAGCCCAGCATCCGGACCAACGACCCGCATTTCGACGAAATCTGGCGCGCCGCCACCACCCGCGTGCCGGTGACCTTCGGTTACCGTGCCGCCGGATCCGCCGCCTCGGCCACCCGCCGCGTGCAGCCGTGGGGGATGGGCAGCCGCTTCGGCCACTGGTACCTGGTGGGCTATGACCTTGACCGCGGTGCCGAACGGATCTTCCGGCTCTCACGCATGGAAGGACCCGTCCGGCTGCGGTCCGGCAGCTATGCCGTTCCCGAAGATTTTGACATCGATGCCTCCCTGGCCTCCCTGGATGACGTGTTCACCCCGCGTCCGGCCACGGTGGACGTGCAGCGGGGCGCCGGAGCCGGCCTGCGGCTGCAGGCCCGGTCCGTGACCGCCGGCAGCGAAGGGCGGGACCGGCTGCACCTGGAGGTCCGCGACCTGGACTCACTTGCCGGCGACACCGTGGCCCTGGGAGCCGCCGCCGTCGCCGTCGATCCGCCCGAACTTGTCTCCGCCGTCCGGACCGCACTGGCCAATGCCCTCGAAGCCCAGCGCAGGCCGCTGCCGGCCTTCACCTTGGAGGACGTGCCCGGGCCCGCCCGCCGGCCCGGCTTCGGCGCCCAGGACCACCTGACCCGGTTGCTGGACCTGGTTCCCTATGTCCTGGCCAACCAGGGCACGGGCATGGAGGAAACGGCCGCCGCCTTCGGGGTCAGCAAGGAACAGCTGGCCAAGGACCTTGACCTGCTGTTCGTCAGCGGGCCGCGGCACTACCCCAACGGGCTGATGGACGTCAGTTTCGACGACGACCGGATCTACATCGACAACGCCGACAACCTCTCCGAACCGGTGCGTTTCGGCATGGATGAGGCCGCAGCCCTGATCGTGGGACTGGATACGCTCTCCGCACTGCCGGGCATCGGGTCCTCCGCCGCAGTGGCCGCCGCGCTCGAGAAACTCACCGAAGCGGCAGGCGAGGCCGGGGCGGTGGGCACCGCCGTCGCCGCGCGCCTGGACGACGCCGCCGGCGGGACCGTACTCGCGGAACTGCAGCAGGCCATCAGCGCCGCCCGGCAGCTGGAACTGCGGTACCTGGTGCCGAGCCGCGACGAGGTCACCCTGCGCACCGTTGACCCGCGCCGCCTGCTCTCGGTGGACAACACCTGGTACCTGGAGGCCTGGTGCCACCGGGCCGAAGCGCCGCGGAACTTCCGGGTGGACCGGATCCTGGGGGTCCGGGACAGCGGACCGGCGCTGACCCACGCACCGGAACCGGGCGCTGCGTTTCCCGCCAGCCTGTTTACGCCCGGCCCCCAGGACACCCGGGTCACGCTCATCCTGGCACCGTCCGCCCTTTGGGTCAGTGAGGCCTACGACGCCGGACGCCGGGCCGGGCTGCCGGACGGCCGCACCGCCGTGGAACTGCGCACAGCGAACACGGACTGGATTCCGGCGTTCATCGGCCGGCTGGGCGGCGGCGCGGCAGTAGCTGCCCCCGAGGACCTGCGCACCGCCACGGAGTCCTGGCTGACGCAGGCAGCAGGAAACTATCCGGCCGCTTAGGGGAGCCGTCAGTTCCGCAGGGCAGACTCCACTATGCTGGGAATATGCCTTGGTGGTCCTGGATACTGATATGGCTTGCCCTGGCGGCAGGCGCAGCGGGCTTTTACGCCCTGATCGGCTACCGGCTGTTCCAGCGGTTCCTCGGCGTTCTCAGGGAAGTCGAAACTGCCTCTGCTAAGTTGTCCTTCAGCGCACAGGACACCATTGAATCGACGGTGGTCACCGACGGGGAGCCGGGGATCTTCACTGAACCGGCCGATGCCAGGAAGTCCTACGAAGCAGGCAAGGCGGCGCGCCGGGAAGCCCGGCGGATCCGCCGGATCGAGCGCCGCACGGCCAAGGGCCAACCGCGCGCATGGCGGGACATCCCCGAACTCTGACATAGAATTATTGCTCAACGAAAGGACACCGCCATGAGGCTTGAAGGCTGGCAGCTTATCGCCATCATCGTATTGGCCATCCTGCTCTTCGGCGCTCCGAAGCTGCCGGGACTCGCAAGGAGCGTGGGGCAGTCCCTTCGCATCTTCAAATCCGAGGTCCGCCAGATGAAGGACGACGATCCCAAGGCGTCCACTGACCCGGTGGAGGGCCGCGTGGTCAACCCCGAGCAGCCGCAGGCAAAGTCACCTGAGCAGACCTTCTTCCCCGGACAGACCCCGCCCTCGGGTGCTCCGGGTGGTTCACCCGACTCTGCGGGCAACCCGCCAACCAGCCGCTAGCAGCCATGGCCCTGAGCAAAGGGCGCAAATCCAACCCTGAAGGGCGGATGGCGCTCAAGGAGCATCTGCGGGAATTCCGCAACCGGCTCTTCAAGTCAGCCATCGCCGTGGTGCTCGGCACCGTGGGCGGGTTCTTCCTCTACCTGCCCGTTTTTAATGCCCTGACCAAACCGCTGATCGACGCCGGCAACAGTGACGGGCGCTTCACCACCATCAACTTCGAAGGTGTCGCAACCCCGTTTGACCAGATGATCCAGGTGTCGGTCTTCATCGGGCTGCTGGTGTCCAGTCCGGTCTGGCTGTACCAGGCGTGGGCGTTCGTCACGCCGGGCCTCAAACGCAAGGAACGACGGGCCGCGCTGGCCTTCCTGGGAGCGGCCGTTCCGCTGTTCCTCGCCGGCGTGTACCTGGCGTGGCTGATCCTTCCCAATGCCGTGCGGGTGCTCACTGAGTTCACCCCCGAGGGCGGCTCCAACGTCATCACGGCATCCGTGTACCTGGCGTTTGTGCTGCGCCTGCTGCTGGCCTTCGGCATTGCCTTCCTGATTCCCGTTTTCCTGGTGGGCCTGAACCTGGCCGGACTGCTGCAGGGAAAGACCATCATCAAGTACTGGCGGATCACGGTGTTCGTCATCTGCCTCTTTGCGGCCATGGCTGCTCCGGGCGCCGATGCCCTCAGCATGTTCTACCTGGCGGCCCCGCTGCTGCTGCTTTTCGCCGTGGCCGTGGCCATCTGCCTCATCAATGACAAGCGCCGGGTCCGGAAGCAGGCGGCCCGTGAAGCAGCGGTGGAAGCCGGCGCCGACACCGCCACGCCCGTCGACAAGCTGTAGGGCAGCCGCCCTGTTCGCCCGCCGGTGATATGGCGCCCGGAGCTTCGCGCAGAGCATAGGCTGGGTACATGACTTCTCCTTCGGAGCGGTACCTTGCCGCAAAACAACGTTCCGAACACGTGAAAACCGATCTGGGGGTCTTCGAGCAGTCGCTGGGGTTTGAACTGGATTCCTTCCAGTCCGAGGCCTGCCGCTCGCTCGAAGCCGGCCGGGGCGTCCTGGTGGCCGCACCCACCGGGGCCGGGAAGACAGTGGTGGGGGAGTTCGCCGTCTACCTCGCCCTGCAGAAGGGGCTGAAGGCCTTCTACACCACCCCCATCAAGGCCCTGAGCAACCAGAAATACACGGAGCTCGCAGCGTCCTACGGCAGCGAACGGGTGGGACTGCTGACCGGCGATACCAGCATCAACCCCGACGCCGATGTTGTGGTGATGACCACCGAAGTGCTGCGCAACATGCTCTACTCCAACTCGGATACCCTGATCGACCTGGGCTATGTGGTGATGGACGAGGTGCACTACCTGGCGGACCGGTTCCGCGGGGCTGTCTGGGAAGAAGTGATCATCCACCTGCCCTCGGACGTCCAGGTCGTCTCACTGAGCGCCACCGTCTCCAACGCCGAGGAATTCGGTGCCTGGCTGGACACTGTCCGCGGTTCCACCGATGTGGTGGTGTCCGAACACCGGCCCGTCCCGCTGTGGCAGCACGTGATGGTGGGTCGGGAGATCTACGACCTTTTCGAGTCCGACGTCTCGTTCGACGAAGCTGCCGATGAGCAGCCCGGCATCAAGGAGCGTTACCGGGTCAACCCGGAACTGATGGAACTGGCCCGCGCGGAATCCCGCGTCGGCCAGCGCGGCCACTGGGGCGGCGGGCGTGCCCGCGGCGGAC
>NZ_JBNHFG010000031.1:0-29731 GCF_059090025.1 Arthrobacter sp. Y3224198 | reverse complement strand
CCGCGCCGCGGTGCTCCGCCGCGCCAGCGAACTGTTTGCCCAGCACGCGGACCGGATCACGCCGTGGATTGTGCGCGAGAGCGGCGGCACCTGGGCCAAGGCCTCCACCGAGGTGCTCGCCGCGGTGTCCGAGTGCGCCGAGGCGTCCGCGCTGCCCACCCTTCCGCAAGGGGACACCCTGGCCACCAACAAGCAGCGGTGGTCCTTTTCCCGCCGGGTTCCGGCCGGCGTGGTGTCCGTGATCGCGCCGTTCAACTACCCGCTGACCCTGGCCATCCGATCGGTGGCCCCCGCGCTCGCCGTCGGCAACGCGGTGCTGCTGAAACCCGATCCCCGCACCACCGTGTGCGGCGGGGCCGTGATCCAGCGGATCTTCGAGGAGGCCGGCCTGCCCGCCGGTGTCCTGCAGGTCCTTCCCGGCGGGGCCGGGATTGGCGCGGCCGTGGTCAGCGCCCCCGAGGTGCGGATCATTTCCTTCACCGGTTCGACGGCGGCCGGTACCAAGGTGGGCGAAGCGGCCGCCCGGCAGATGAAACGCGCGCACCTGGAGCTGGGCGGCAACAACGCGGTGATTGTGCTGCCGGGGGCGGACATTGCTGCCGCTGCGGCGGCCGGGGCGTTCGCCTCCTTCCTGCACCAGGGGCAGATCTGCCAGGCCGCCGGCCGGCACCTGGTGCACGTATCCCAGGCGGCGGATTACATTGCCGAGCTGGCCCGGATCGCCGGTTCCCTGGTGGTGGGGGACCCCTGGCGGCAGGAGGGTGTCCAGATCGGACCGGTCATCGACGAGCGCCAGCTCGCCGCGGTCGAGGCGCTGGTGGACGGCGCCGTGGCTGCCGGTGCCGAGGTACACGCCGGCGGGAAGACGGAGGGCCGCTGCTACCTGCCCACCGTGCTCTCCGGCGTCGACCCGGGGATGCCCGTGTGGCAGGACGAGATCTTCGGACCCGTGGCCCCGGTCCTGGTGTACGAAACCCTCGATGAAGCAGTGGAACTGGTCAACGCGAGCCGGTACGGGCTGTCCGTGGCGGTGCTGGGCGACGCGGGCACCGCCATGACGGTGGCGGACCGGATCCACAGCGGCATTGTGCACATCAATGAGCAGACCGTGGGGGACGAGGCCACGGCGCCGTTCGGCGGGGTGGGCGCCTCCGGAAACGGTGCCCGGTTCGGCGGCCCGGAAGCGAACTACGAGGCGTTTACGGAGACACAATGGGTCACAGTCCGGCCGACCATCGAGACCTACGCCGTGCCGTCCGGGCGGGCGCCGCTCAACGGATAGAATCGCCGGATGGCGGGTCGAACAGGGCCGGCTGAGTAGATAGACGGAGATTTTATGGCAGGCAACGGCGCGATGGACCAGAACGAGGATGCGAAGCGGTCCGTCCTCGGGAGGGCCTTCGAAATCCTGGACTGTTTCGAGGGCGGCCAGGAAATGACCGTGGCCGGTATCTGCGAACGGACCGGGCTTCCGCCGGCCACGGTGCACCGCATGCTTGCCGCACTGGTGGAGTGGGAGGGCGTGGAGCGGCTGGCCCGCGGCCGGTACCGCCTGGGGGCGCGCATCTGGCGGCTGGGCGTCAGTGCACCGCAGGTCCGGCGCCTGCGCGAGCTGGCCCAGCCGTACCTGGTCAATCTGCACATGGCCACCCGCGGAACCGTCTATCTGGGCGTCCGGGACGGCCAGGACGCCGTGTTCGGTGACCGGATCACCCGGGTCAAGCCCACTGCGGCCTCCTCCTTTGTCACCCGGCGGATGCCGCTGCAGAGCACCGCGGGCGGCCGGGTGCTGCTGGCCTACAGCGAGGACGCCTGGGCGCAGATCCAGAAAGACGCGGCCCTGGAAGCCGAGGAAAGCAGTGCGGCGGGGTTCGACGACGACGCTGCGGCCGCTGCGGCCCGGCACGGCCTGGCAGTGCTGGGACGCGAGCTGGCCGAGATCCGGAGCCAGGGCTACGGCGTGATGCATAATGACGGGCTGCCCGGCCGCACCTCGGTGGCGGCGCCCGTGTTCGGGGAACTGGGCACCGCGGTGGCCAGCCTCACCGTCTCCTTCCCGGAAACCCGGATTCCCGAGCCGCGCACCATCCTTCCGCAGGTCCTGGGAACCGCCCGGGCCATCAGTGCCGACCTGTCCCGGCACTCCCTGCCTGCGTCGTCCGCCATGCCGTCGGAACCGGCCCACTAAGTTTTCAGCGACACTTTCCAGAATCACATTCTGGAAGGCGACATCCAGCTAAGGTCGGACCTATGAATGCGAAGCAGCGCGAGAAGGACGAGCCCACCTATCCCATCGGGTCCGTGGACAAGGCCCTGCGCCTGGTGGTGTTGGTTTCCGAACACCCGTCGGGTATCCGGATCGGCGAGGTTGCTGCCGCCCTGGGTGTGGCTCCGTCCACGGCCCACCGGCTGCTGCAGATGCTGGTGCACCGCGGGTTCGCGCGGCAGGACCCGGACACCAAGGCCTACCACCCCGGGGAAACGCTGGACCGGCTCTCCGATCAGCGCGAGCGGGTGCGGCAGCTGGCCCGGCCCATCCTGACCGGCCTGGTGGAGGAGTTCGGCGAGACCGTGCACCTGGCTCTGCTGGACGGGTGGAACGCCCTGACTATCGGCTCCGTGGAAAGCCCGCATCTGCTGCGCGTCGGCAACCGCGAGGGTCACGCCCAGCCCGCGGTGCGCAGCGGCATGGGCCGGGTGCTGCTGTCCGGCAGCGACACCCAGGTGCCCGCGTCCGTGCTCGAGTCTGCCGGCGTGGACCGGGAACGGTTCGAAGACCATCTGGCGGAGATCGAGGCGAACGGTTTCCTGCTTCAGCACGGGGAAGTGGAGCACGGCGTCAGCGCCCTGGCCGTTCCGGTGTACGGGCGGGACGGTGAATCGGTGGACTACGCCATTGGCGTCACGTACCCCACCGGGCGGATTGAGGAAACGGCACTGTCCGGGCTGGTAGAGGCTGCAAAAACAGCAGCGGCGCAGCTCGGAGATGAGCTGCACCGCTGAGCTGCACCGCTGACAGGCGCCGGGTCCGGCGGCCGGGTTAGATCGGGTAGTTCCGCTCCTGCGGGGCGCGGTCCAGCGGCATGAACATCCAGTCCAGGTCCGAGTAGTCCTTCGGATCGTGGTCCCGGAAAATGAAGTTGCGCATGTTCCGGCCCACTCCCTCAATGTGGAAGAGCTCTCCCGCGGCCCGGGCCAGGCGCTGGATGTTGCCGGCGTGCTTGAGGCGGCGGTCCTGGTACGCGGCGAAGGCGCCCTCGACGTCGTCCGTCCGGTTCAGCTCCTCGGAGATCGCGATGGCGTCATCAATGGACTGGGCGCCGCCCTGGGCGAGGTACTGCAGCATCGGATGGGCGGCGTCGCCCAGCAGGGCCACCCGTCCGTCTACCCATACATCCGCCGGTTCGCGGTCATACATGGGCCAGCGGATGTCGCGGCTGAGGTACTGGCCGGCGTTCTGCACGGCGTCGCAGCACGCGGAGAAGCGCGCGTCCAGTTCTTCCGGGGTGCCCCAGTTGTCGTGGTCCGGGGAGTAGGCGTCCGACTTGAAGACCGCCACGTTGTTGTACAGCTTTCCGCCGCGCAGGGGGTACTGGATCAGGTGCATGTTCGGGCCCAGCCAGCACAGCACGGCGGGGGAGGAAGTGACGTCCTCGCCCACGGCTTCGATGGGGACCGTGCCGCGGTAGGCCACGTACTTGGACGGCACCAGGGCGTCGTCGATGATGGCCCCGCGCAGGTTGGACCGCACGCCGTCGGCCCCGATCACTGCTTCGGCAAGGTACTGGGCGCCGGAGAGGGTCTTGACCAGGACCGTGCCGTCGGCCTGGTTGGTGGCGCTGAGTACCTCCGCGTCGGTCTGCAGCTGCACCCGGCCGCTCTCCTGGCAGGCCTCCAGCAGTGCGGAGTGCAGGTCCGCGCGGTGCGTGACGATGTAGGGGTAGCCGTAATGCGCCTGGAACTCTTCGCCCAGGTCAATGGTGGCAATGGTCTGGCCGGTGACGGCGTCAATGTAGATCTTCCGCTCCGGGACCACCGCGTCCTTCTTGACCTTCTCCAGCACGCCCAGCCGGTCCAGCGCGGACAGGGCATTGGGGGCCAGCTGGATGCCGGCGCCCACCTCGGCGAATTCGGGGGCGCGTTCCAGGACGAGGACGTCCTTGCCGGCACGGGCGAGGCCGGCAGCGGCGGCGAGGCCGCCGATTCCTCCGCCTACCACCAGGGTGTGGACCTTCGTGATCTCCTGCGTCATTTCTTGCTCTCCTCCGGTGCCGAATGCACGGCGTCGCCGTTTTGCTGATTCTGTATAGCGGAACTTGATTCGTTCAAACAGAATAGAGAGGGATGTGACCTGCGTCAATGGGTTGCCGGCGCACTATCAGCCAGTGAGAGGACCGGTACGCAGGCCTTGACGCCGCCCATAGGCTGACGCTGATGAGACTGAGGTGGTGCCCGCGGGCCGGGCCGCCATAGCTTCCGCACACATAAGGAGCCGTAAATGAGAATCGTTGTCTTGGTCAAAGAAGTCCCGGACACCTATGGGGAGCGCAAGCTGTCCCTGGAGACCGGGCTTGCCGACCGCGCGGCCGGGGACGTGGTGATGGACGAAATCGGGGAACGTGCCATGGAAGCCGCCCTGACTTATGCCGATGCCACCCCCGGTACCGAAGTAGTCCTGCTGTCCATGGCACCGGAATCCGCGACTGCAACTATTCGGAAGGGCCTGGCCGCGGGCGCGTCCTCTGCCGTGCTGGTGGCGGACGAGGCCCTGCTGGGCGCGGACATGGGCCTGACCTCGGAGGTGCTCGCCGCCGCCATCCAGCGCATTGACGCTGACCTGGTGATTGCCGGCAACCAGTCCACCGACGGTTCCGGCGGCATAATGGCGGCCATGTTGGCCGAACGGCTGGGGCTGCCCCAGCTGACCTTCCTCTCCTCCGTGGAGATCTCCGAAACCGCAGTCTCCGGCACCCGGATGACGGACGCCGGCACGGCACAGGTGTCCGCGGACCTGCCCGCGGTGATTTCCGTGACCGAAGCGCTGCCACCCTGCCGCTTCCCCAACTTCAAGGGGATCATGGCCGCCAAGAAGAAGCCGTTCGAGCTGCTGACCGCCGCGGACCTGAGCCTGGACGCCGAACGCCTGGACGTTCCGCGTTCCATCCTCACCCAGGTCTCCGTCCGTCCCGCCCGGGGAACGGGCGTGACGATCGTGGACGACGGCGACGGCGGCCGGCAGCTGGCGGAGTTCCTACTCGAAAACAAACTGGCCTGAGGGGCACCATCATGACTGAATTTGCAACTGATTCCATTCTCGTGCTGCTGGACACCCTTCCCGACGGAGCCCTGGCCAAGAGCGCATCAGCGCTGCTGGGGGCCGCGGACAGCATCGGCACCCCCGTGGTGCTGCTGGCCGGAAAACCGGACGAACTGGGGGAAGCGGCCGAGGGCGCGGCCGGTTTCGGTGCCGCGCAGGTCCTGGTGGCAGACACGTCCGCCGCCGGCGCCGAGCTGACCGTGCCCACCGTGGATGCCCTGGAAGCGGCCGCCGCCCTGGTGCGGCCCGATGCCGTGCTGATCTCCCACTCCGTGGAAGGCCGCGACGTCGCCGGCCGGTATGCGGTGCGCGCCGGCACCGCTGTGGCCGTTGACGCCGTGGGTGTGGCCCGGGATGCCGAGGGCATAGTCGCGCAGCACTCCGTGTACGGCGGAGAGTTCCTGGCGGAATCCGCCCTGACCTTCGGTGTTCCGGTGGTGACGCTCCGCCAGGGGGCGGTGGAGGCACGGGCGGAGGCTCGGCCGCTGCAGCGGCAGGACCTGTCCTTTACGCCTTCCGGCGTCCGCGCCGGCACGGTGGATTCCTTCGACGCCGCTGCCGTCAATGCTTCCCGGCCGGAGCTGCGAGGTGCCGCCAAGGTGGTGGCCGGCGGCCGCGGCCTGGGCTCCCTGGAGCAGTTTGCCCTGGTGGAGCAGCTGGCCGACGAACTCGGCGCCGCCGTGGGTGCCTCCCGTGCCGCCGTCGACGCCGGGTACATCCCCTACGCGCACCAGGTGGGGCAGACCGGTGTTTCGGTGTCCCCGCAGTTGTACGTGGCGCTGGGTATTTCCGGTGCCATCCAGCACAAGGCCGGCATGCAGACCGCCAAGACCATTGTGGCGGTCAATAAGGATGCCGATGCGCCGATCTTCGAGGTGGCGGACTTCGGTGTGGTGGGTGATCTCTTCACCGTGATCCCGCAGGCCATCGAGGTGCTCCAGGCGAAAAAGGCGGCGTCCTGATGCCTGCCGCAACCACCACCCTGCGCCGGGGGCTGCCCCGCCGGCCGGGCGGGGAGCCGTGGCCGGAGGTAGATGGGGGAGCGGTGGCGGTTGTTGGGGGCGAGGTCCCGGTTGCGGCGACTGAGGTTGCGGCGGTCGCTGATACGCAGGCTGAGGTCGCCCCGCAGGTTTCCGCTTCCGTAGGCCCGGCAGCACCGACCGAGGCGGCCACGCAAGATGCCGACGAAGCACCGGCCGTTGCACAGGCTGGGGCCGCCCCGGCCGCTGATCCGCAGGTGGCAGCCCAGGCGGCAACGCCGCAGGAGCCGGAGTCCACAGCACAGGCGGTTGCTGCGGCCGGAGCCCCTGAACCGACTGCCCAGCCCACTACGCCGACCGAATCTGCATCACCATTGGCGACCGTTTCCCTGCGCCGCGGACTGCCGCGCACCCCGGGCGGCGAGCCGTGGCCGCCCGGCGGAGTGTCGGTACCGGCCGCAGCCGCCGTTTCGGCGTCGTCGGACCCGGCTAAGGCTTCCGCACTGGATTATTCAGCAGTCGGCGCCTCTGTCCCGGGCGCTTCGGCACCTGCCGTTTCAACGGGGGCCGACTCAGCGACTGTTACGGAAGCACCCATCGCCGACCCGGCGTCGGGCTCCTCCGCGGCCGTGGCCGCCTCCAGCCCGGGATGCGCAGCTGCAGCCGGTGCCCTGAATCCGGACGGCGCCCGGACCGAGACAGTCCGGCTGCGGCAGGGACTGCCCCGGAGAGCCGGAGAAGACTCCTGGCCGACGGTTGCCGAAGTCCAGACCGTGGCCGCCGTCGAGCCCGTCGCCGCGTCGTCGTCACCTGAGGCGGGTGCACCCGTTGCCGCGTCAGTGACTACGGACGCAGTGGCAGCAGATGCCCCGGAGGCCGCTGCGGCGCCGACAGTAACCGCAGCACCTGCCGAGAAGGCATCGTCAGTAAGTGTTGCGGCGGGTCCGGCCGAGCCGGCGGCTGCAGCCAAGTCTGCCGCTCCTGCCGGGACTGCAGCTCAGGTCGAGCCAGACGCCCAGGCCAAACCGGCTTCACCTGTCGCTTCAGCTACCCCCGTGGCCTCCGCCAAGCCAGCCACCGCGGCCAACCCGGCGGCCTCAGACAGACCGGCCAGACCGGCCAGACCGGCCAGACCGGCAACCCCGGCCTCTGCGGGTTCCGCCTCCGAGCCCGGCAAGGCGTGGCTGTCGAACCGCTGGGCGAAGCTCGGCATCGCCGCCGCAGCCCTGGTGGTTCTTGCCGCCGTGGCAGTGCTGTGTTCGCGCTGGTTCCTCAGCAGCGATGCGGGCGTTTCGTTCCTAGCGGCGTATCCGGGGGAGTACCACTTGCCCGAGGGCGCTCCGGTCGGCCTGCCTGCGTGGCTGGGCTGGCAGCACTTCATGAACGTTTTCCTGATGGTGCTGATCATCCGTTCGGGCCTGCAGATCCGCCGGGAAAAGCGGCCCTCCGCGTACTGGACGCCGAAGCGCACGGGAGGAGCCAAGGTCAGCCTCACCGTCTGGTTCCACCAATCACTGGACCTGCTTTGGCTGGTGAACGGGGCGGTGTTCGTTGTGCTGCTGTTTGCCACGGGGCAGTGGATGCGTGTCATTCCCACCTCGTGGGAGGTCTTCCCCAACGCGGTGTCCGCCGGGCTGCAGTACATGTCCCTGGACTGGCCGACGGACAACGGATGGGTGAACTACAACGCCCTGCAGCAGCTGGCCTACTTTGTCACCATCTTCATTGCCGCACCGCTGGCCGCAGCTACCGGTTTCCGGATGTCCGGCGTGTGGCCGAAGAAGGCCGAGAAGGCCAGCAAGTTGTTCCCCATCGAAGCGGCCCGCCGGGTGCATTTCCCGGTGATGCTGTATTTCGTGGCGTTCATTGCCGTCCACGTCATCCTGGTCTTCGCCACGGGTGCGCTGCGCAACCTGAACCATATGTACGCGGCGCAGGGTTCCACCGATCCCTCGGCCTATGCGTCCAACTGGTTCGGTTTCTGGATGTTCGTCCTGTCGCTGGCCGTTATAGGGGGAGCATGGGCAGCCAGCCGGCCGTTCCTTCTGGCGCCGGTGGCCTCCCTGTTCGGGAAGGTCAGTTCCCGGTAGCGGTTTCCCACTCCTCCGGCCACGGGATTCCCCTATCCCGTGGCCGGAGATTTATCCCGGGGTTGACCGGCCGAGGATGCCGGGCAAGGTGTTTGAATTAATAGCCATGGCGCCAACGCGGCCTCGATACCGGCGATCCGGCCCTTGGTGGCCGAACCGATCGGCGAATGTTGCTGTATTACCTCACCAGAGGGGCGGCGCCGATGGTCGACGTTTCATCGCGCAGGGGCCATACGGGATTTACCGGCGGATCTCATACGCCGGAAAACTAGGCACCAATATCGCCAACCTCGACGAGATGCGTCTGTGGGCCTTTGTGCGGCGGTACACGGCTTCCTAGACACCATCCGGGACGTGCATTCCGAAACCCCGCTGGTGCTGCTCTCGCCGATTCTCTACGGTATCCACGACGTCTACCGGAGAAGTCTAGTGACAGAGGAATGCAGCCTCTCATCCGGCAGCTCGGCAACATCTGGCGTGATCCAGAGCTGTCCTAGTAGACCTCCGCTACTGGTCTGCAGCCGATTCTTACAGAGTACTTAGAATGAATTCCTAGAGGCAGCCCCCGGTCACGACCTAGAGGCAGCCACTTCGTCATCCAAGGATCCTCGGCCTCGCGTCCACTGGATCAGATGCAGGCGCTTCTCATCGTCACGTGTTTTATATTACGGAATAGAGTGGTATCCGCCGTGCTACGGAGGTAAGTGTGGCCCGTATCCCCGGAAGGGAAGGAACCGCGGCAGGGGTCAGCGGCCGTCGCCTATACCTCACCCAACCTAATCAAAGCGGTCGGCAGCGTGGCCGGCCGGACGTCAGGTCAGCAGTGCGAGCCACCGTTGGTTGTGCAGATGCCAGCGGTGGCTCGCAGGGCGACTTAGATGGCGGGCAGCGCCGGGGCAGAGTCTGCAACTAAGGATGCAATACCTTCCCGGTCGAGGGTCGAAAGGTCTCGGTAGCCGTAAACCAGGGTTATGTCCATCATCAAAGCGCCAATATGCTTATCCTTTTCGCGTCCTCCGCCCAACGCGGCATGCTCGAGCACGCTCCGGACAAGATCGGGTAGCGCACCGGCTTCTCTATCAAAGAGCGAGTTGAGGCGGTCCTCGTTCCTAAACGCCTCTCGTGTATATGCAAAAGGGTCACCACCCGCACGTGACAATGCATATTCCAAGCTCGGGTCATAGGTAAGGGATGCCACCCACCAGAGACGGGAAATCCCATGCCTCACCAACGGCCCCCGGCTGGATTTGGTCAGCAACCACCGGTCCCGAACGCGGCCTTTCCAAGTCTCTACGTCTAGGGGCCAGCGTTCCTCCATATACGCACGGTATGTAGAGAACGCCAAGTAAGTCCACAGGCGACGGTCCGCAGCGTTGGCAGGATCAAGTGCTCCCAAATATTCGTATACCCTCGGGGCATTCTTGGCATCGCGACCAGGTCCCTTGTCCACCTCCAACCGATCTGGAATTCCTAGGTCAAGTGGTAGCTCGAGTGTGTTCTGCTCTCGGCCAACGATTATGTCCGCGTGGGCTAAGAAATCTTCGGCAGTGTCGGCAGCCTCAAGTGCAGACTTGAGCTCCTCAAGGGCTTGGTTCGTCAACGCGCGTGCGCGATGGTCAATCATGATTCGTCTCCCACACTGTCGAACGTCTTATTTAAAGAGATGTCTAGCGGATTACCGAGAATTTCTTGAGCGAGCTCGAATGGGCGTTGGTCAGTTGACCGCGCGTCCTCGATCAGCTGCGTCACCGCGTGGTACCACTTCCTGTCGGTCAGATCCTCGCCTTGGTCCCCATCTGCGACATTTTCTTTTATGTAGGAGATGGTTTCCATGAGAGCAGGAAGGACAACCAAACTGATTTGCAAGTCTTGGCGTTCCCTCAGCATGCCAAAACCATGTAGGAGAGGCTCGGGAAAGGCCACTAGGATGTGATCGTCGTCATCAAACCTTACCCTCAATCCTCTCTTTACAGTGGAGTCCGCGACGAACTGGAAGCATGATCCGAGCGGCGGGCGAAGGGGATCGTACAGCTTGTCCGCTTCAAATTCGAGTACACCGCCGTCGGCGATGATATCTCCTGGAAGGAGTTGAAAGGTCGCACCGCCATAATCGTGATGCTGACGTGTAAGGCGGTATTCAGGAATGGTCGTTGCGGCAATTATCCTGATATCGACTCTGACTTTTCCCCGTACAGACTCCTGCGCAATCCAACCGATGTAACTGGTGCTATCGGCATGGTGGAAGGTCGGTTCCGCGGCCAAGTCCCCGCTGGAAATAGTGGAGCTGCAAGACCAGCGGAAGCTAAACCGAGCGTGGCCCTCGTCTAAGAGAGACCGTATCTCTGGATCGTTCATGCGGATCTGGAACCGGATCTCTATGTCGTCGACGCTCGGAGCGAACGAAGCATTGAAGACCTGGATGTCTGCATTGACATCGTCAGAATGATCGAGAACTGGATGAGGGTATGAACCTCGAGTGCTGTTACTCATTTGATCCCCAGACGGTAGCGATGATTGGAAGAAAGGGTAAGCCGTACTTGAGAGGTGACCCCGGCCATTAACTCGAGTTGGATGAGTGTGTTGCCCTCGTGTTTCACGGGCGAAGTGGCCCCTACCGACATAATCGAGCCCGACTCAATGGGTAGAACGTAATCTTCTTCGATGCTCCCGCCGGGGCCAACAGCGACGAGTTCCAAGTCGCCAGAGACGTCTTCGGCAGGAGTCAATGCGAGGCATATGTCTCCCGTGGACGCATCAGACCAACTACGGAAACGCAGACCGCGAGCGCTGATACGTCCTGTTCCGTTTCCTGGCGTTCCAGTTCCCGGGAAAGTTCCACCCTTCTTCTTGCGCTTTTTGTTACCTCCGTTTTTCTTACCCGTCGGGCTCTCTTCAGCCCCTCCTGTCTGAGCGGTAGTCCGTACGCCGACGCTGACCGTCTTCCGCGCTGGCGTAGTGATTGGTCGCTGGGCACCTTCACGTCCGCGCACGCGGCTTGACTCATCATCGGTGCCAGTCCCGTCATCGGGCACTCCACGGCCCGATTCCGGTGCTATAGACCTGTCTTCGAACAACGCATCAGGAAGATATTTGGACAGTCCCTTAACTTGGACTTGGTCACCAATTTGGTCCTGTACACGGCTTTTAAGTCCGTTGCGGACGAATGTCTTCAGATCAGCAACGATCTTAGATCCGTAAGTTTCACGCATCGGATCCCACCTATTGTGCTCGGGTGGCTCAAGTCCACGCAACAGTGTATTTCCCTCGTCGCCGGAACACTCCAACAGGGCTGAATATTTGACCGGTATCGAGGTGTGCTTGAAAGTGTCGATTTTCATTAGAGGTTTACGTACGGTGACCGTGTGCATCGATCGCTCGAGCGTGTCATCAATACTGATGTAAAGCTTGATTTCTCCGAGTAGTGGATGGTTATCGATAATCGGGCTGGGGTCTTTAAGAGCACGGTAAAACGCCGCCGACTCACTGTCTACAACGACGTGTTCTTGGAGACTGGCGCGGTCAAGCCGCCAAGAGCTTGTAGGCGTTTTGCCAATCACGATCAACTCTCCCCGGTCTATAGCCACTAAGAAGTTTCGCATTGCCTCGATTTTGATCCGACTCAAATCTGGGTCCGAATCAGCCATCCGGTATGCGAGAACGTATAGATCTGTTCCCGGCTCACTGCGGGTTTCGAAGGGGGTAATGGGAGGAGGGTTTCTGAGGTAGCTAAAGTCGTCAGTACATGCACGGTCGGTAAAGAAACCATCACCAACGCGCCATATTCCTTGTTCGTCCTTATGGGTTGCTAGGCAACTGTAGCCAGCAAAGATCACCTCAGTTCCATCTGAGGACAATGACGTGTAGAGGACAGTGTTCATATTGGATGCCATTGGACCTACCGCGGATCCGATACCAAAAGATCCGCCGCGCGATCCGTCGTCAGCAGATATCCCTGCACCTCTAGTGAGGGCGCTAAGTGGAGACTTCGGATCGTGAATAGACTCGGTTCCGTGGAGACCTTTGGTTCCATAGTCGCCTATGCGCAGAACCTGAATGGTGTCTTTCCTTGCCGTTTGCTCAGCAACTTCCATGCTGGCATGGCCCTGTGATCCCCGAGTTTGCTCTTCCACCTGTTCCAAGTGGCGACTTAGGTCGTTGATGCCTGGGATGTCGGCAGTCGCCACGCTCGCCAACTCAAATACTAGTGTGACAGGATCGAGGCCGGCTCGGGCGTCAATAGAGTTCTGTCCCGTTTCGCGGACTAGCGAGGATTCAGCTCTTGAACCTTCAAAAAACTGTTCCGCCGGGCTAATTGCCCCTTGTGTTGCTCCCCGGCCAGCGCGTTCGAAGTAGAACCCAAAATCTGGTTTATTCATCTGAATGAGACCTTCCTAGTTGATGGTGTTTCTGGGTCGAAGAGTGCGCGGACCTCTTTGAGCTCTGTTTCTATTGGACGAAAAAGCGCTTCCACTTCGTCGGCGGTGTACTCGTAGTTCTTCTTATTTGCTAGGTTCCCGAGCAAGGAAATTTCTCTGATCAGCCGGTCACCCCTAGTCGCGGCGAGCCGACGAAACCTCTCGTTACGTGATTCGCTAGACATTGGCACCAAAGAATTTATCGGACATATAGCGACTATATATCCGAAATGAAGGTTGTCAACCCCTCGGGCAAGGGTTTTTGAGGCACGCTCGCCCCACTGCCGTAGCTGTACATGTTGGAAGGTGCGACACATCTGGATGTGTCGCATGGCTATGGTTGCACTTACGGCCCAGTAGATAGAGGAGCCGCGCGGACCGGGCCGACCGCTCCCTGAATCCTGGACCGTTCGCCTAGAACAGGTGACGCTGCGAGGATGCGTCAAGCGATCTATTGCTCCTCAGTTGGCGCTTCCGCCTCCGTAATGCCTCTTGGTGGATGCAGCGGCGCCCCGGAAGACGGCCCCACGTCTGAGATGTCGAACATATATTCGATCTAGATGGCGTGTCGACTTGCAAGACCAATGGCCATGGGGAATATTTGTGGACAGTTTGACCCCTCTTATTCCCCTGATTGGACTGTGGATGACCTTTGCATCGGCTGAAGAAGCCCGAATCCCGCGAACTTTGCTTGAGGAAGAAGGTTCTTCTCCGAGAGCGTTGCTTCTCGAGCTGCGCAGAACTCACAGCCAAGCGAAGCTAGCTACCTTGCTCGAGGTGTCACTGAAGACCGTGGCCCGGTGGGAGATGGGCGAAACTGAATGCCCGCCCTACCTTCGAGCCGCTCTCCTCGATATCAGGAAAATGCAAGGGGAAGCTACTGTTCCTCCTCCATCAGGTAAAGCAACCTTCAAATTCGTCGATCTATTTGCCGGGATAGGAGGTATTCGACTGGCTTTCGAGGCCATTGGAGGTGAATGTGTATTCACGTCTGAATGGAACAAATACGCTCAGCAGACATACGCTAGAAACTTTGGGCATGTTCTCCCTGGTTTTGTTGATGGGTTACATGAAGACACATCAGGTCATGTATTCGCCGGTGATATCACTCGAGTAGACACGAATGCTATTCCTGATCATGATGTCCTGTTGGCGGGCTTTCCATGCCAGCCATTTTCGATCGCTGGCGTGTCGAAGAAGAACTCGCTTGGTCGTGAACATGGTTTCGCCGACGCTACTCAGGGGACACTGTTTTTTGATGTTGCGAGGATTATCGAGCAGAAGCAGCCGCAGGCATTCATGTTAGAGAACGTGAAAAACCTCTTGTCACACGACAAAGGGCGTACTTTCAAGGTGATCGAGGAGACCCTGCGTGATGAACTTGGTTACGCTATCCGCTTCAAAATTGTTAACGGCGCCTCCTATGTTCCTCAGGGCAGGCAAAGAATTATCATAGTTGGGTTTAAGGACCCAAGCGTTTTCGAGGGACCCGAAGGATTCGATTTTGCGAACCTTTCTTCCCAAGTGGCTCCTGATGGCAGTTCAAAAATGATAAATCCTACGATGGTCTCGGTTCTTCACCCAGAGGACGGCTCGGAATCTAGTGAGTCTCCCTACACTGAAGGAGATCTGGCGACTGTCAATGAGAAGTATATTCTTACGCCAAAGTTGTGGACATACCTAAAGGATTATGCAGCTAAACATCGCGCAGCTGGTAACGGCTTTGGGTATGGGCTGGTCGGACCTGAGTCTATTGCTCGGACTCTTTCTGCTCGTTATCACAAAGACGGGTCAGAAATTCTCGTATCCAGGGGGCTGGGTGAAAGGCCACGGCGACTAACACCCAGAGAGTGTGCACGATTGATGGGCTTCCCGGATTCCTATGAAATTCCTGTATCCGATACTCAGGCCTATCGCCAGTTCGGCAACAGTGTGGTCGTCCCTGCTGTTGCCGCTGTTGCTGAGGAGATGAAGCGCTTTATTCGATGACGGGTGGGGGAGGCATGTGCTGCCTCCCCCACCCCCGCGATCGCTTTGCCCTAGTCGTTTGAAAGATCTGCAGTCTCGAACTCGTCGTACAAATTGTTCAGCATCTTGTGCTTAATGCGTATCTGGTTTCGGGGTTTTGATTGCCATGTACCGTCAGCTCTAAGGACAGTATTGCAGCCGGGATCGTAGGAGATGTGACCTTCAGCGAGTGCTTGCAGAAATTGTAGGAATGACGTTCCTATGCCCAATTCGGTGCGGCTGCCAAAGGAAAACTCAACTCCAAGTTCCGTGGTCCTGCGACTCATCGACGGAATGTATGCAACGAAGGAATGTTTGCGTTTCCAATGCTGCAATAGCTTGGCGAAGGACCACCCGGCTACGACCTCTCCCTGTGGGCTGAGTAGTTTTAGTGCGCCGTCCGACAAGACTCTGTCCTCGAGAAGCGTGGCACTGGGGTCGTATCCTTCAAGCTCTAGGCTGAGCCCAGTTGTGAGGTTAGGGCCACGACCAATGAAATGGCGTCCGGTGAAATCAAATCGGTTAGCGCCGCGCTGGCGGCCGTAACGACGCACGAACCAGGTCGTGTCGTGTGTAGCGTACAAGCCGAGGTCAGGCTGAGGTGTGAAGAGCGTTACCGGTTTATTGGCGGCTCTATGCCACCCTGCTACTCCATATTGTTTGACTTCCCAACCAGCGAAGTCGGGCTCAGCTCGGCCGTTTGCCGTGATGCCTAAGTGCGCCTCAAGCGTGTGGCCACCACACCTATTCCCAGTACATGGTCCAAATGTTCCGTCCGCTTGTAACTGTGCAGCGGGTACCCATCCAAGGCGGTGGATGCGACGGAATTCGTTCAACAAGAGGCTGCGGCCGAGTGTGGCGGGTTCGCTCTCGCCCCCTAGGAATGCTGTGAGGAGTGAAGTATCTTCGGAGTCGAATTTGGCTCTGATCTCTGCAGCTGCCGGGCTGGAGCTGCTCACCAACGTGCCGTAGACCCGCTCATCGGGTCCGACACCGATCAGAAGTATGCGGCCCGGTTCCTTACCGCGCAGGGCAGGATTTAATAGCTCGCGCGGTGCATCAAGGCTCTCCCGAAGAAAACCTGAAAGGCGAACTTCGGGGTATTGAGGGTAGTAAATAATTTGTGCGTTGGGTGCGGGTGACTCTCCGTCCGGATGTACCCAACTCCAGTTGATCCGGGCTCGGTAGATCGGACGAGAGGCGGAATTCGGTTTCTGCGAAGTCCCCGGAAACTGCTCCACCTGCCCGGATGGAAGCATTGATACGGCACTGAGGTCCTTGCCCATATATATCTGGTTTTTGGAGTTATTATTGGGCCCGAGTACTTTGAAGTACCCAGATGTGCAGCCGCGATCTATGAACATCGAGCGGACAGCCGCGAAACTTATCGTGTCTTGCCAAACTGTTGTTTTCACGCATTTAGCCTAACTTAGATGGTCGGGGGTTCGCGGATCGTTTTGAGGTTTTGACAGCGCATAGGGGCGCTTTGAAAGCTGCAGAACGTCCCATGAAGTTTTTGGAATTTTTCGCGCGCCATGCAGCGTGTGGCATCCGAGGCACAGCACGGTCGATGAACCTCATATGCCTTCGGTCGCCGCTGGACCAGTGATTGATACATGGGAGCCCGAACGTCCGCCCAGTACCACTGAATCAGGAGCCAGTACGTCGCAGGATTCGCATCCTTACGTTCCTGCCGGGTAGCGCCCGCATCGGTGGGGCGGTGGCCAGACGTAACGAGCCGGCAGTACGGGATCAACGTTCGCCGAATTCGGCCCCCACACCTCCGTCTGCAAGGATGCTTCTAAGCCTGCTGATAAAGGAGTCACCCATGCCTTCCCCCGCCCCCGCCGCACAAGGACCCGCCGCCACCTACGGCGTCCACTCCGAGGTCGGCAAACTGCGCAAGGTCCTGGTCTGCGCCCCGGGCCTGGCGCACGAACGACTCACCCCCACCAACCGGGAAGACCTGCTCTTCGACGACGTGATGTGGGTGGAGAACGCCCAGCGCGACCACGCCGACTTCGTCACCAAAATGACCGACCATGGCGTCGACGTCGTCGAACTGCACGACCTGCTCGGCTCCACCATGGACATCCCCGAGGCAAGGGCCTGGCTGCTGGACCGCAAGATTATCGCCAACCGGGTCGGCCTCGGGCTGGTCGCCGGCACCAGGGCGTTCCTGGATTCGCTCACCGGCGCGGAGCTGGCGCGCTTCCTCATCGGCGGGCTGACGACGTCGGATGTTCCCGATGACTACCTCGGCAGCTATATCGCTCTGGTCCGGGAATCCACCGGCCGGCCCGAGTACCTGCTGCCGCCGCTGCCCAACACCCTCTACACCCGGGACACCACCTGCTGGATCGGCTCCGGGCTCACCCTGAACCCGCTGTACTGGCCGGCCCGGCACGACGAGACCCTGCTGATGCAGGCCATCTATAGGTTCCACCCGGACTACGTTGGCGCGAAGATCTGGTGGGGCGACGCGGAAAAGGACTGGAGCCAGGCCTACCTGGAGGGCGGCGACGTGATGCCGGTGGGCAACGGCACCGTGCTGCTGGGCATGGGGGAGCGGACTTCCCGGCAGGCCGTCACCCAGCTCGCGCAGGCCCTGTTCCAGGACGAGGCCGCGGAGCGGATTGTCGTTGCCGGGATGCCGAAGCTGCGCGCCGCGATGCACCTGGACACCGTGTTCACCTTCGCGGACCGGGACCTGGCCACCATCCACCCGGCCATCGTGGACGGCATCCACCCCTTCACCATCCACCCCTCGGACAAGGCCCCCGGTCTGGAGGTCCGCGACCACCGGGACCGCCGCTTCGTGGACGTGGTCGCCGAGGCCATGGGTTACAAGCAGCTGCGCCTGGTGGAGACCGCCGGGGACTACCACGCCACCGAACGCCAGCAGTGGGACAGCGCGAACAACGCCGTCGCCCTGGAACCGGGCGTGGTGTTCACCTACGACCGCAACACCCAGACCAATGCCGCGCTGCGCAACGCCGGCGTCGAGGTCATCCCGATCGTCGGCGCCGAGCTCGGCCGCGGCCGTGGCGGCGGACACTGCATGACCTGCCCGATCATCCGGGACGGGATCGAGTAACGACGACGACGGCGTGCCGGATGCGGGTGCCGGCCGCCGATTCGGAGCCCGCCGTCTCCCTCTGAGAGGATTGTGGTGAGCCGCTGACGGAGGAGTTCCCCGCAGGAAGCGGTCGGTTTCTCCACAGATGTCTAAGCGGTGTTGCCTCAGTGACCGCTACATCCGATTGGAAAAGAACCGTGTCTAATGCGCCTGCTTCGGGGGACAAAGCCCCAGCGGCCAAACTTTCCCTGCTGACCCTCACCACGGTGGTGATCGGGTCCATGGTCGGGGCCGGGGTGTTTTCCCTGCCCCAGCGCTTCGCCGAGGAAACAGGGGTGTGGGGTGCGCTGGTCGCCTGGCTGATTGCGGGTTCCGGCATGCTGATGCTGGCTTTCGTGTTCCAGCGGCTGTCCATGCGCAAACCAGGGCTTGATGCAGGAGTCTTCGCCTACGCCAAGGCCGGCTTCGGAAATTACGTGGGGTTCTTCTCCGCAGCGGGTTACTGGGCCAGTGCCTGTGTTGGAAACGTCACCTACTGGGTGCTCACCATGTCCACGCTGGGAGCGCTGTTTCCACAGCTGGGCGCAGGGGACACCCTCCTCGCCGTCGTGCTGTCCTCGGCCGGGCTGTGGGGATTCTTCTTCCTGATTAGGCGTGGCATCAGGGAAGCCACAGCCATTAACCGGATAGTCACGATCGCCAAGGTGGTTCCCATCCTGGTCTTTGTACTGTTTGCCGTCTTTCTGTTCGACCCCGGCGTCTTCGCGGGAAACCTTAGCGGGGCGGACTATACGGGGCCGCTGTTCGAGCAGGTCAGCAACACGATGCTGGTTACGGTGTTCGTGTTCCTGGGTGTTGAAGGTGCCAGCGTGTATTCGCGCCATGCCCGACGGCGGGAGGACGTTGGCAGGGCGACCATCCTCGGCTTCCTGAGCGTCTTTGCCATCTTTGCCTCCGTCACGATCGTTTCCTACGGGGTCCTGCCGATGGAACAGCTCGCCGAGCTGCGCCAGCCGTCCATGGCGGGTGTCCTGGAAGCGGGGGTAGGGACCTGGGGGCTGGTGTTCGTCAGCGCAGGCCTGATCATTTCTGTGATGGGGGCTTACCTGGCCTGGAGCCTGATGGCAGCGGAGGTTGTGTACATAGCCGCCATGGAGAAGGACATGCCGCGGTTCCTGTCCCGGGTCAGTGCGGACGATGTCCCGGTCAACGCGCTGCTGCTGAGCACACTGCTCAGCCAGCTGGTCATGGTCATAACCTACTTCTCCGAGGACGCCTTCGACTTCGCACTGGACATGACCGCGGTCCTGACGTTGTTTTCCCTCCTTTTCGCGGCCCTCTACGCTTTGAAGCTCGGCTGGAGCGGCGAAACGTATGAAGGAGCACCGAGCCGCACCCGGCGGGGCGACCTGGCCATTGCCGTCACTGCCACCATTTACTCGGTGTTCCTGGTCTACGCCGCCGGGCTGCCCCTGGTGCTGCTTTCGATGATCTTCTACGCCCCCGCCACCGTTCTGTTTGTGATCGCGCGCCGTGAACAAGGGCTGCGCGTCTTCCGGGGAGGGGAGCTTCTCCTTTTCCTTATGACATTGGCCGGAGCGGTCGCAGCCGTGCTCGCCCTGGCCCGGGGCTGGATAGAGCTCTGAGCTAGCGGACCCGCGGGCATGGTGTTCAGCATGAGGGCGCCCAGGCTCCCACGCCAGCGTCGACGTCGACGTCGTCGAACTCCCTGTCTTCTTGCCAGACGTCTGGAGATCCGCGACCACCGCGACCGCCGCGACGCCGGCGTCGAAGTCATCCCGATCATCGGCGCCGAGCTGGGCCGCGGGCGCGGCGGCGGGCACTGTATGACCTGTACGATCATCCGGGACCCGCTCAAGTAAGCAGCGGTAACGACGACGACGGCGACAGTGCCGGGGAGGCGCGGACACCTTACTGGTGTTTCCCAGCAGACGGATCCACGGCTGCACCGGCAGGCAAATCGGCTGAGATTCTCACCTCAGCCCCCGGGCCGAGAGGTTCCGCCAGTGCAGGACCACCGCAGCAATGATGAGCGGGACGTGGATGGCAGGAAGGTTTCGAGCCAGCCACCGCGGGAGATAGATGTCGGTGACGGACCCGGTGGCATCGCCAAGGTCACGTGCCACCGCCGTCAGCGGGCAGTGGAACCCGTTGCCGGCGAAAACCAGAATCTCTGCAACGACCACACCGGCCGCGATCCCGGCCCTCCGGTCCGACCGCTTCCGGATCCCGGCGTACAGAACATAGAGCATGCAGACCTCAATGGTGAACCAAAGAAACGTGTGAAAAGCCTTCACTGCCCGGAGCCGTACGCCGTGTTCAGCCATACCCAATTATTGGTCCCGCCCGCGGAGAATGTCCGCCCACAGCCTGAATCAATCCGCGACGGCAACGCCAATCTCCCCGCCCCGCCCCCAACCCCGCGCATCTCGGTTGACCCCGTCCGAACGCGTCCATAGCGTTCCCCCATCACTCGCCGCCCCAGCATCACCGGGTCCGGCAGGTTAGCGGCCGGGGCCGCCACATCGGGGGAGACGCAGGTGCCCCGCCGTGCCCTCCGCCGCCGCCACGCGGCAGCGGATATCCAGCGGTAGCCGCCGCGCCCAGGGGGTGAACGCGGCCCGTATGAGGGAACCACCATGGAAGAAAACCGCAGCACCGGCGGGCCGCCCCGCCGTCATACCGCCCCATCCCCAACCAACCCGACACGAACCCCCGGACGAACAACAAGACGAACCACAAGACGAGCGGTTGCCCTGCTGGCCGGGACCCTGCTCGCCGTCACCTCCTTCCTACCGGCCGCCAGCGCGCAGGAACTGCCGGGCGCAGACCCGGCCAACAACCAAAACCCGGCCATCAGCCAGGACGCCCCCGGCCCCCTGCAGGACGAAGCGGACCAGCCCTGGCGGAACACCGCACTGTCCCCGGACCTGCGGGCCCTGCTGGTCGCCAACGCCATGACCCTGGAACAGAAGGTGAACTACCTCATCCAGAGCGGCGGCCCCGGCGTACCGGAGCTCGGCCTGCCGGCCATCCGCAGCAAGGACGGCTGCTGCGGCCTGGCGCTGGAGGACACCGTGACCACCGCGCTGCCGGTCGGCGTCGGCCTGGCCTCCACCTTCAGCGACACCTACGCCCGGGCCTACGGTGCCGTGGGCGGGGAGGAAGCGCGCGCCACCGGCTGGAACGCGCTGGCCGGGCCCACTATGGACCTGGTCAAGACCCCATACAACGGGCGGATGTGGGAGGACCTGGGGGAGGATCCGCTGCTGAGCGGCTCCACCTCCGCCGCCCAGATCCAGGGCGAGCAGGGCGCCGGCATTTCGGCCCTGGTCAAGCACTACAACCTGAACAACTTCGAGTCCCGGCGCGGACACGTGGACGTGGAGGTCGATGAGCGGACCCTGCAGGAGACCTACACCCGGCCGTGGGAAACCGTGGTCAGGGACGCCGATCCGGGCGCGATCATGTGCTCCTTCAACCAGGTCAACGGCGAGTTCGCCTGCGGCAACGATGACCTGCTGAACCGGATCCTAAAGACCCAGCTCGGCTTCCCCGGCTTTGTCTCCTCGGACTTCAACGCGGCGCACAGTTTCGCGGACTACGCCGCGGGGCTCGACGTCGCCGGGCCGGGCCTGGAGTTCTCCGGGCCGGCGCTGCTGGCGGCGGTGCAGAGCGGGGAAGTCTCCGAGGCGCGGGTCACCGACGCGGTGCGCCGGGTGGCGCGGACGATGTTCGCCAAGGGCATCTTCGACAACCCGCCTCCCGGATCCTTCGTCAACCCGCAGCCCACCGACGTGCCGGTGCCGGCGAACATGCTGGACGCGCATGCGGTGATCGCCGAGGACATTGCCGAGAACGCCGCGGTGCTGCTGAAGAACGACGGCGCGCTGCCGCTGGCCTCCACCACCGGCTCCATCGGGGTGATCGGGTCCGACGCCGACTGGTACATCGACGGCGGCGGGTCCGGCGCCATCCCCAACCCGGCACGGCTGACCACCATCCTGGATGGGATCACCGCCCGGGCCGGTGGCGCTCCGGTGGAATACGCTGCGGGCACCGACCCGGTGTCGCTGGCGGACACGCTGCCCGGCGCGCCGCCGATCCCCAGCACCGTGCTGACCAATGTGCAGGCCGAATACCGCAGCGGCATCAACAACTTCACCGGACCAACGGAGGTGGCCCGGCCGGAGCTGCAGATCAACCTGCGCACCGGCATTTCCGCGGACACCATCAACACCTCGCAGGTGCCGGGGCTGCCGGTTCCGCTGGTATCCGCCCCGATGTCCGTGGTGTGGACCGGAACCCTGGTGGCCCCGGCCACCGGCGATTACACGCTGACCATGGCGCACCTGGGCACCGCCCGGCTGTACATCGACAACACCCTGGTCAGCACCGGGGAAGCGGCGCCGTACAACCAGACGGAAGCGGCCATCAACCTGGCCGCCGGCCAGCAGGTGCCGATCCGGGTGGAATACACCACGGACGCGCCCAACCAGTTCAACGGGGGCCTCAACGACCAGCCCGGCGCCATGATGCGCCTCGGCTGGTTCGCCCCGGAGAACGCCCTGTCCCCGGCCATCCAGGAAGCGGTGGAGGTGGCCTCGCGCAACAGCGTGGCCGTCGTCGTCGCCCGCGACTACACCGGAGAGGCGGCCGACCGCGGCACGCTGACCCTGCCGCAGGACCAGGACCGCCTGATCCGGGCCGTGGTGGCGGCGAACCCGAACACCGTGGTGGTGCTGGCCACCAGCGGGCCGGTCACCATGCCGTGGATCGACTCCGTGCCGTCGGTGCTGGAAACCTGGTATCCGGGGCAGGCGCAGGGCACCGCGGTGGCGTCGCTGCTGTTCGGGGACGCGAACCCGTCCGGCAAGCTGCCGGTCACCTTCCCGGTGTCCGAAGAGCAGGCCCAGCAGGCGGGACAGCAGAACACCTTCAACCTCATCAACGAGGTGGATCCGGTGGTCCCGTACGTGGAGGGCGTCTTCGTGGGCTACAAGTCCTACACCACGCAGGGCCTGACGCCGCTGTTCCCGTTCGGGCACGGGCTCTCCTACACCCGGTTCCAGTACGGGAACCTGCTGGCCACTCCGGTGGTCCCCGCAGCCGATCCCGGTTCCGCCGAGGTCTCTGTGCAGGTGACCAATCTGGGCACCCGGACCGGGGAGGAGACGGTGCAGGTCTACGTGGGGAACCTGCCCACGGTCGTCCCGACGCCGGCGCGGCAGCTGGCCGGCTACGGCAGCATCACGCTGCCTCCCGGGGCAGCCGGCACGGTGAACATCGACCTGGATCCGCGGTCCCTGCAGTACTGGGACATCGCCGCCGGCGGCTGGGTCACTCCCACCGGCCAGGTGCCCATTTATGTGGGCAGCTCGGTGGATGACACCCGGCTGGCCGGGTTCATCACGGTGCAGTAGATCCGCAAAAAAGGGTCCGGAACAACAGGAGCCCGGGGCGATTCCGTCCCGGGCTCCTGTATCTCCGTAGAATCGACGGATGCCCGAAACCCTCCAGCACCCCGCGCCACCCGCCGCCATTGCCTCCACCCGGCTGGCCCGCATCGTCACCGAAGTCTCCTCGCCCACCGTCCTGGTCGGCGTCCTCCTGCTGCTGCAGCCGGTGCTGACCCCGGGCGTGACCTGGCTGCAGGCCGTCACCGCCGCGCTGTTTACCGTGGGGCTGCCCTTTGCCGGGATCCTGGTGCTGAAGCGGCGCGGCAGGGTGACCGACCATCACGTGGGGGTGCGGACGCAGCGGGCACCGATCCTGGCCGCCTCTGCCGCGTCACTGGGCATCGGTGCACTGCTTCTGGTCCTGCTGGACGCCCCGGCGGCAATGTTCGGCGAAATCGGCGGCGTGTTCATGGGCTTGGTGATCTGCCTGGCCGCGAACCTGGTGTGGAAGCTGTCGGTGCATTCCGCGGTCGCCGCCTACGTTGGCCTGACCCTGCTGGCACCGGTCCCGGAGGTCGGCGCGGCGCTGGCCCTGCTGCTGGCCTCGGCCACGGGCTGGTCCCGGGTGAAGCTCGGCGACCACACTCCCACCCAGGTCCTGGCTGGGCACATCGCCGGATGTCTGGTATTTGCCGCAGCCCTGCTGCTGCCCTGAGCCGGCGGAACAGGCACAAGACATGAAAACAACCGAACACCCACCCGCCGCGAAGAGCTCTCCGGCGGCCCGTTGGTACTCCAAAATCCTGCCGCCGGCCCTGGTCCTGGCCGCCCTGGTTATTGCCGCCGGGATCTCCGCCGGGCTGGGACCGGGAGGTGTGCTCCTGCTGCTGGCCGCGTCGTCGTGCTGCCCGGGGCCGTCTACAAGGGCACCAACGGGATGTTCCGCCGCCGCGGCATCCCGGATAGCCGCCGAACTTCACTGGTGGCCGCGCTGATGCTGGCCGCCGTCGTCGTCTGCTTCCTGCTGCCGGTACCGGCACCCGTGCCGGCCACGGCGGCCGGGCTGCTGCGGGGCAACCTGGGCCTGGTTTTCTTCCGGCGCTGGCTGAACGTGTCTGCGCATGTCTCGGTCCTGACCTTCGCCGTGTTGTGGGCGACGGCGGCCTACGGGGCCGGGTGGGCGTGGCTGGTGCTGCTGTCACCGCTGATGATTCTCAGCCGGGTGTCACTGGGGGAGCACACCCGCGCCGAGGCACTGTCCGGCGCCGCCCTGGGACTGGCGACCTTCGGCTGTTTCCTCGCGCTGAACGGCTGAAAAACCGGGGGCAACCCACCCAATGTTTACGGTGTAAACATCCGCGATAAACTACCGCTGTGAATACCAAAACCTTCCCCCACCTGATGGCCCCGGGCCGCATGGGCCCGATGGAAACACCCAACCGGATTGTCCTGCCCGCGATGGACATGAACGTTTCCGAGCACGGCGAGATCGAGCAGACCGAGATTGACCACTACGTGGCCCGCGCCAAGGGCGGCGCCGGCCTGATCATCACCGGTGCCTGCGCCATCGCGTTCCCGTACGGTGCGGCGTCCATGAAGGAGCCGGGTCTGTCGGATGACAAGTACATTCCGGGCCTGAAGGCGCTGGCCGATGCCGTCCACGCCGCCGGCAGCAAGCTCTGCATCCAGTCCACCCACCACGGTAAGGTGGCCCGCGTCGACACCGCCAACGACCGCCCGGTGCTGGCCCCCAACCAGCCGGACTACAGCTACGACATGTCCGCCCTGGCCGACAGCACCCGGGAAGAGCTGGGCAAGATGGGCGCCGCCACCGCCGGCAAGCAGACGTCCTACAAGGAGATGACGGCCGAGGACATCGCCTGGCTGGTCAAGACCTGGGCCGCCGCCGCCGAACGCATCGCCAAGGCCGGCGCCGATGCCATCGAAATCCACGCCGCGCACGGCTACATCCTCGGCGTCTTCCTGAACCAGCGCGACAACAAGCGCACCGACGAATACGGCGGCTCCCTGGCCAACCGCGCCCGGCTGGCCTGCGAGGTCATCGCGGCCGTGAAGGAACGGGTGGGGGACCGGCTGGCCATCCTGGTCCGCGTCGCCGGACAGGAATACGGCCAGGACGGCGGGCTCACCCTCGAGGAAGCCACCGAAGCCTCGAAGCTGTTCGAAGCCGCCGGCGCGGACGCCATCCACGTCACCGGCTGGGGCCGGAACCCGTTCGACAACTTCACCGACGGCCCGCTGCCCAACAAGGTGGGCGCCTACCTGGAGAACGCCGCCGCGATCAAGCAGGCCGTCAATGTCCCGGTCATCGCCGTCGGTCGGATGCTGCCGGAGGTCTCCGAGAAGGCCCTGGCCGCCGGCCAGATCGACTTCGCCGCCATGGGCCGGCAGCTGCTGGCCGATCCGGAGCTGCCGAACAAGCTGCGCGACGGCAAGTTCGACCAGGTCCGCCCCTGCATCAACTGCTACCTCTGCGTGGCGGAGAACTTCTTCGATGACACCCCCTTCTGCGCGGTCAACCCTGCCCTGGGCAACGAGGCGCTGCTGCCGCTGAAGCCCGCCTCCGCGACCAAGCACATCGTCGTCGTCGGCGCCGGCCCCGCGGGCCTGGAAAGCGCGCGGGTGCTCACCGAACGCGGCCACCGCGTCACCGTGGTGGACAAGTCGGACCGCCTCGGCGGCACCATGTGGTTCTCCACCATGACCACTCCGGACAACGAGCGGCTGCTGAAGTGGTTCAAGTCCGAAATCAAGCGCCTGAACATTGCGGTGAAGCTGAACACCAAGGCCACCGTGGAATCCATCCGCGCCCTGCACCCGGACCAGGTCATCGTCGCCACCGGCGCCGTGCGGCCCAAGCCGGACTTCCCGGGCGGCGACCTGCCCATTGTGCAGACCGGTGACACGCTGCGCGCCATGATGCTCGGCACCGCGACCGCCGAAGAAGCCGGCGCCGTACTGAGCACCCTGGGCAAGCTTGGCCGGCTCTCCGGCGTGACCAAGAGCCCGGAGTTCGTCCGCCAGTTCACCAAGTTCTGGCTGCCCATGGGCAAGGACGTGGTGGTGATCGGCGGCTCCCTGGTGGGCCTGGAACTCTCCGAATTCCTCGCCGAGCGCGGCCGCCGCGTCACCCTGCTGCACGAAAAGCAGCAGCTGGGCCTGCCGCTGGCCATGCCGCGGCGCTGGACCGCGGTGAAGGACTCCGAGAAGCACGGCGTGAAGATCCACCGCAACGCCTCCATCACCCGCATCACGCCCAAGAGCGTGGAATGGACCGTGGGTGGGGAGAGCTTCACGGCTCCCGCGGACATGGTGGTGTACGCGGACGGCACGACGTCGGCAGCCCCCTTGGCGGACGAGCTGCGGGCAGCGGGCATGGACGTGTCGGTGGTGGGCGACGCCGGCGCGGTCAACTACATCCACGGCGCCATCCACTCCTCCTGGAAGGTCGCCACGGAGGTCTGATTCCAGACAGCGGCGGCCGGGCGGTCCGGGTTCTGCAGAACCGGGCCGCCCGGCCGTTTTGCGCCCTGTCCGGCTACTTCTTCGATGCGGCTTTCCGCACCGCCATCTCGCGCTCCGACCCGTGTCCGCCCGGGCCGCGGTAGCGCAGGTCCCGACGCCCGTCGCAGAGGATGCGCAGCTCCTCGACCAGACTGCGGCGCAGCTCCATCAATTCAAACTGGTACCGCTCCGGGTCGGCGGCGCTCGCGCGCAGATACCGGGTGCAGGCTCCGGCCATGCGCATCAGTACGTCGTTGGCGCCGGACCCGGTCTGCAGATGGGACAGCGATTCGATGACCTTCTCGCGGGCGTCGGCTACCGCGGAACGTGCCCGCTGCTGCTCCGGGCCGGCCAGCAGCGGCCGCGGCTCGATGGGCGCCAGGGTCTGCTTCAGGTGCAGATAGGTCACCAGCTCGTTCAGGGCCCGGGATTCTTCCCGGCGGTCTACGGACCACCTGGCGAACCAGCCGACTACGAAGCCGACCGCCAGCACCAACACAACCGTCACAATCAGCAGCCAGTCCATGCGGTACCTCCGATAATCCGGGTCCCTCCCGGGAGACATCCGGTGAGGGTGGAAGCAGGAACGTACGCGCTGCTGCGATGCCGGACCAGAGTGGCGCTTGGAACGGTGGAAAACCAGGCGCGGAAAGCCCCGGGGCAGGCCAACTACTTGGTTACGGGCGCTCATCTTCAAGAAATTACTAGCGAGTACGCGTGCCTCCCTGGTCCGGTGCTACTCTGTGGATCGATGCAATCGCATCTATTCCTAGCGTTTCCATTTGCGCAGTCTTTCTGTCTGTCTTTTCCCGGGGGATCCATGTCATTCCAGCCGCCCAATTTTGCCCAAAAGCCCTATGCCCAAAAACCGCGCAAGAAGATCCGTTCCACCTGGGTGGTGGCGATTCTGGCCGTTCTTTTCTTCGTGTTGTCCCTGAGTACCGGTGATGGCGGCTTCGGAATGTGGGTTCTTCTTATGGGCCTCTTCCTCCTGGTTACTTCGATCTACGCACTGGTGTTCCGCCGTGCGTCCTGGGCCCGGCTGTCTTCGCCTGTGGCGCGAAAGCGTGCGGTCGCCGTCGGCGGCGCCGTGACCATTGCTGGTTTCGTCATTGCCGGCCTCACACTGCCTGTGACAGAAGAAACCGTGGAGCCCGTTGTCGGGACATCGGCAACCCCGACGCCCACCAAGACGTCAACCCCGAAACCCACCAAGTCCACCGCCGCCGTCGCTGCGGGTAAGGCCTGTGTTTCGGCCGGAGCCCGTGAAACCGTCACCTCTGGGACGGCAACGCCCACGCCGACGTCGAGTGCCAGCGCTACCGCCACACCCACCCCCACTGCTTCCAAAACCGCCGGTGCGTCCGTAGCGGTCTCAGGTGCGGTGTTTGTCTGCACCGAGGACAACAAGGGCAAGCTCGTCTGGATGGATGAGGAAAACTCCAAGAAGGTCCTCGCCGAGCGCCAGGAAGCAGCCGACAAGGAGGCCGCAGACAAGAAGGCGGCGGAGGAAGCAGCTGCGGCGGAGCAGCAGCGCATTGCCGACGAGGCCGCCGCAGCCGAAGCCCAGCGGATCGCCGACGAGCAGGCCGCAGCCGCAGCCGAAGCCCAGCGGATCGCGGAGGAGCAGGCCCGGCAGCAGCAGTACGTCGCTCCCGCACCGGCTCCGGCTCCGGCGCCCGCGCCCGCACCGGCAGGCCCCGCCGTCGTAACTCCGGGAGCTTTCTGCAGCGGCGGCGTAGGCGTCAGCAAGACAGGCAAGCCCATGGTTTGCGCTATTGCATCCGACGGTCGCATGCGGTGGAGGTCTGCCTGAGCAGACGGCGCCGGCTGCGAGAAATAACCGGAGTTTCCGTAACCCCTAGAGGTTGCCCTTGGCCCCGCCTAGCGTGGATGCCAAGGGCAACGTCCGTTAACGGGTGAAGCAGGCCCGGGACGGCCGCTGCTGACGAGCCTAATCTCTCCACTGAGGCCGCCATGCTCTACGACCCCACGCCGCCCCGCCCGCCCCGCCAGCGCCGCCCGCAGATTCCGGGGCGGACTCCGAGATCGGCGTGGCCCGTCGTGGGGATCGCCGCGGTGCTGCTCGCCGTGGCGGCCTTCTTCGGAGCCATGGGACTGGCTGCCTGGATCCTGGTAACGGGTTTCCTGCTGCTGCTCACCGGTTTGTATGCGCTCGCTTTGCACCGTCAGTCCTGGGCCGGACTGGACACCGACACCCAGCGGAAGGTGGCACTGGCCGGCAGCGGTGTGGTGCTGGCCGTCGGGGCGGTAGCCGCCACCATTGCCACACCCACGCTGGAACAGGAACAACCCACGGCCCAGGCCGAGGTGACCGTCCCGCCGTCGCCCGAACCCCGGCCCACCTCCCGCGGTGAGCTTTTGGAACGCGCACCCAGTCCGCAGGTGGATGTGGACCCGCCGACGACGCCGGCGCCCCGCACCGCCGCCGATCTCCCGCCGGCCGCAGCGGAGACGTCACTGATGAACCGGCCCTGTCCGAGGGAGGGCGCTGCCCGGACGCAGGGGCAGACCGCGTACCGCTGCACCCGGGACATGGACGGGCAGCTGGTCTGGATGGACCGGGGCTCCGCGGACCGGATCACCGCGGCTCGGGCCGCCACCGAGCGGCTGAACCGGGAGGCCGCTGCGGCCAACGCGGAGAGTGAGCGGCTGCGCGCCGATCTCGACGCCCAGCGCCAAGCCGCGCAGCAACAGGCGGCGGCGGAACAAGCAGCTGCGGAGAACGCCCGAATTGCAGCGGAGAAGGCCGAGGCGCTGCGCCAGGCGGACGCCAAACGGCTCGCAGAGGAACAGGCCGGACAGCCGCCGGTTCCGGCCCCGCCGGCCACCCCGGCACCAACACCAGCGCCGGTACCCACCACACCACCGGTGCCC
>NZ_JBNHFG010000030.1:0-32144 GCF_059090025.1 Arthrobacter sp. Y3224198 | reverse complement strand
CGGCGGGCCCGGAGCGCACGGCACCCGCACCGCCCTCCTGCTGCTCACCGCAGCCGTGCTGGTCCTCGCCTGCGCCGCGTCCGTGGCCATCGGCGCCCGGCCGGTTTCCCCAGCCACGGTCTGGGACACGTTCACCAACTTTGACCCGGCCAACGGCGACCATGCCGTGGTGCTGTCCCGGGTACCACGCACCGTGCTGGGACTGCTGACCGGCGCCGCCCTGGGCCTGGCGGGCGCGGCCATGCAGGGTGTGGCCCGCAACCCGCTGGCAGACCCGGGCATCCTGGGCGTCAATGCCGGCGCCGCCTTCGCGGTGGTCCTGGGCATCTACGTTTTCGGAATCAGCAACCTGACCGGCTACATCTGGTTTGCGCTGGCCGGCGCGGCACTGGCCGCCGTCGTGGTGTACCTGGTGGCCAGCCTCGGCCGCGAAGGCGCCACCCCGGTGAAGCTGGCGCTGGCCGGTGCCGCCCTGAGCGCCGGACTGATGTCCATGCTCAGCGCCGTGCTGGTCTCCAGCCAGCAGACGCTGGACACCTTCCGGTTCTGGCGGGTGGGCAGTGTCTCCGGCCGGGACTGGGACACCATCACCGCGGTCCTGCCGTTCCTGGCCGCCGGTGCCCTGATTGCCCTCTTCGCCGGCCGCGCCCTGAACGGCCTCAGCCTGGGTGACGACGTCGCCCGCGGCCTCGGCCAGCGGGTCGGGCTCAGCCGCGGCATCACCGCACTGGGCGTGGTGCTGCTCTGCGGCGCCGCCACCGCCGCCGCCGGCCCCATCGCCTTCATCGGACTCGTGATCCCTCACATCGTCCGCAGCTTCACCGGCCCCGACTACCGCTGGATCCTGCCCTTCTCCATGCTGCTGGCCCCGGCCCTGCTGGTGATCGCGGACGTGCTGGGACGGGTCCTGCTGCCCCCGGGCGAGATTCCGGTGGGCATCGCCACTGCCGTGCTGGGCGCGCCCGTGTTCATCTGGCTGGTGCGCCGGCGGAAGCTGGCCGAGCTGTGAGCGCGTCCGCCCAGGCCCGTCCCGTCCCCGCGGGCGCCGCCGCGGCCGTCCGCACCGCCCGGAAGCAGGGCCGCCGTCGGCGTGTCCTGGTCCCGTCCCTGCTGGGCGCAGCGGTGCTGGTCCTGTTTGCGGTGTACGTGCTGCTGGGCACCTACACGTTCACCATCCCGGACTTCTTCCGCATCCTGTTCGGCGAACAGATCCCCGGCGCCACGTACATCCTGATGGAGTCCAAGCTCCCGCGGGCAGTGATCGGCACCCTGATCGGCGTGGGCTTCGGGATAGCCGGAACCGTGTTCCAGACGCTGCTGCGCAACCCGCTGGCCAGCCCCGACGTCATTGGCATCAGCTACGGGGCCAGCGCCAGCGCGGTGGCCGCCATTGTGCTGTTCGGCGCGGCCGGAACCACGGTGTCCGTGGTGGCGCTGGTGGGCGCGCTGGCGGTGGCCCTGGCCATCTACCTGCTGGCCCGCCGCGGGGGAGCGGCCGGGTACCGGCTGGTCCTGGTGGGCATCGGCTTTGCCGCCGTGATGCAGGCGCTGGTCAGCTACCTGCTGACCCGCACCGACATCCGCACCGCGTCCGAAGCACTGGTCTGGCTGAACGGTTCCCTGAACAACAGCAGCTGGGACCGGGCGGCCGTGCTCGCCGTGTCCCTGCTGGTGCTGCTGCCCGCCGCGGCCGTGCTCGCCCGCGTCCTGCGCGGCCTGGAACTGGGCGACGACGCCGCCGCCGGCCTGGGCATCCGGGTGGAACCGGCGCGGCTGGCCCTGATCATCGTGGCAGTGGCGCTGGCCGCCGTCGCCACGGCCGCCGCCGGTCCGGTGGCGTTTATCGCGTTCCTGTCCGGCCCCATTGCCCGGCGGCTGATGGGCGGGGAAACCACCCTGCTTACCGCCGGCCTGGTGGGTGCCTGCATTGTGCTGGCCGCCGACTTTGCCGGCGCCAACCTGATCCCCGGAGTCACCCTGCCCGTGGGCGTGGTGACCGGTGCGCTGGGCGCACCTTTCCTTCTGTGGCTGCTGGTCACGTCAAACCGCGTAGGCCAAGGAGGCTGACATGGAGAACCTGCTTTCCGCGCAGAACCTGGAGCTCGCGTATGACGAGCGCAAGGTGGTGGACTCCCTCTCGCTGACCCTGCCCGCCGGGAAGATCACCATCATTGTGGGCGCCAACGCCTGCGGCAAGTCCACCCTGCTGCGCGGCCTGGCCCGGCTGCTGAAACCCTCCGCGGGCGCCGTCTACCTTAACGGCAAGGACATCCACACGGTACCCAGCCGCCAGGTGGCCCGCACCCTGGGCCTGCTGCCGCAGACCCCCACCGCCCCCGAGGGCATCACAGTGGCGGATTTGGTGGGCCGCGGCCGGTATCCGCACCAAGGCTGGTTCCGGCAGTGGACGCCCGGCGACGACGCCGCCGTCGCCGCCGCGCTGGCCGCCACGGACACCGTGGACCTGGCCGGCCGGAACGTGGACGAGCTCTCCGGCGGCCAGCGCCAGCGGGTCTGGATTGCCATGGCCCTGGCACAGGAAACCGACATCCTGCTGCTGGACGAGCCCACCACCTTCCTGGACGTCACGCACCAGATTGAAGTGCTGGATCTGATCACGGACCTAAACCGCCGGGCCGGCACCACGGTGGCCATTGTGCTGCATGACCTGAACCTGGCCGCCCGCTATGCCGATCATCTGGTGGCCATGAAGGACGGACAGATTGCCGCCGAGGGTGCACCGGCAGACGTAGTGACCGAAGAACTGGTGGGCACCGTGTTCGGGCTGCAGTCCCGCGTCATCCCGGATCCGGTATCCGGCACCCCCATGGTGGTACCCCTGGGCCGGCACCACAGTGCCGTACCCGAACCGGAACCTGAACCGGAAACCGTCTCCGGATATCTGCCCAACCCGGGCGACCGCCGGCCCCGCACCACCGAAGCCATGGAGGCAGCATCATGACCCACGTGTCCACCAACGGGGCCACCGCCGTGGGCACGCCCGCCGCCGCGCCCGCGGCATCCGCACCCGCGGCAGCCGCCCGTCCGCGCCGGGCACGGGCCGCCGGGGCCGTGATGTCCTTCGACGTGGAGGTCAAGCGCATCGTCCGGCTGGGTGCGAATTTCCAGCGCGTCACGTTTGCGGGGTCATGCCTGTCCGAGTTTGGCATCCAAGGCGAAACCCACGATCTGCGGATCAAGGTGATTGTGCCGTGCGTCGACGCCGAGGGTAACTCCCTGCCGCTGCCGGACCTGTCCACCCTGGACGCCGGCTGGTACCAGGACTGGCTGAAACTCGACCCCGCCACCCGCGGCTGCATGCGCACCTACACCGTGCGCAACGCACGCTGCACCGGCTCAGAGCCGGAAATCGACGTCGATTTTGTGCTGCACTTCGACGAGGACGGCAAGGGAGGACCTGCCTCCAGCTGGGCCGCTGCCGCCAAACCCGGCGACCGCGTTTGCATCATCGGCCCCAACGCGGCGCACTGCGTGACAGCCGAAGCCTACGGCGGCATCGAATGGCGGCCGGGGATGGCCCGGCACGTCCTGCTCGCCGGCGACGAAACCGCCGTTCCGGCCATCACCTCCATCCTCGAAGCGCTGCCTGAAGATGTCACCGGCCACGCCCTGATGGAAATCCCTGCCAGCGGGGACCGGCAGGAGGTGCGCACGCCCTCCGGTGTGCAGATCATCTGGCTGGCCCGCGGCGCCCGCCCGCACGGCGAGCTGCTCGACGCCGCCGTGCGGCAAGCGGTGACGCTGCCTGGCTGGGCATCGGTGCAGACCGCCGACGGTACCCCGTTCCGGCCCCGGCCGACACTGCCGGAACCCGAGGAAATCAACGTGGACGAAACCATTCTTTGGGAAACCCCGCAGCGGCTGGATCCCGCCGCCGTGCAGGCGACGCCCAACCCGCATGCCCCGTCCGGCGCGCTGCCCTTCTACGCCTGGATTGCCGGCGAAGCGGCAGTGGTCCGGGGGCTGCGCCGCTACCTCGTCCGCGATGTCGGGATTGACCGCAAGCAGGTGGCCTTTATGGGCTACTGGCGCAAGGGACGCTCCGAGTCCTAGCCCCGCGCGGGCTCCTTCACTGTTTTGCCACACCGGCCCGCCAATCGGCGGGCCGGACTTCTGAGAGGAAAAAATGAAACGTGCCCCGAAGGCCGCCCTCCTGGTGGTCCCCGCACTGCTGCTGTCCCTGAGCGGATGCGGCGCCGATGCCGCCGGCAACGAAAGCGCTGACGAGTCCACAGCATCGGGCCAGTTCCCCGTCACCATTGAATCCGCCCTGGGCGACGCCGTCATCGAGCAGAAGCCCGAACGCGTGGTGACCATCGGCTGGGGCTCCGCGGACACCGCCGTCGCGCTGGGCACCACTCCGGTGGGCGTGGAGGAAGTGTCCTGGGGCAATGACGAGCACGGCAATTACCCCTGGGTGACCGAAGCCATCGAAGAGCGCGGCGATGACCTGCCCGCCACCTTCACCGGCGGACAGGACATCGACATCGACGCCATTTTGGCCCTGGAACCGGACCTGATCCTGGCCCCCAACTCCGGCATCACGCAGGAGGACTTCGACATCCTCAATGACCTGGCCCCCACCGTGGCCTACCCGGAGAAGGCCTGGAACATCGACTGGGATGACCAGATCACCGTGATCGGCAAGGCGCTGGGCGAACCCGAAGCCGCCAAGGACGCCGTGGCCGGAATTGAACAGACGCTGGCCGACAGCGCCGCCGAACACCCCGAATTCGCCGGCAGGAGTTTCGCCTACGTCTGGGGCGGCGGCGAGCCGGGATCCCTGGTGCTCTACAACGAGGGTGACGCGCGCGTGGATCTCCTCACCGCCCTGGGCCTGACCGTGGCAGAAGAGGTGCAGGACATCCCCTCCAGCGAAGGCAGCTTCACCTCAGAACTGGGACTGGAGAACGCGGCCAAGCTCAATGACGTTGACGTGCTGTTCACCTGGTACAACGACGAAGCCGAGCAGCAGCGCACCGAGGAACAGCGGCTCTTCGCCTCCATTCCCGCCGTCCAGCGGGACTCGGTGGTCCGCAACCTGGACCGCCAGGTGGGCATGGCCTCCAGCTTCCTGACCCCCCTGAGCGTGCCGTGGGTCCTGGACCGGTTTGAGCCGATGATTGAAGAAGCAGTTGCCAAGGCCGGCTGATATTACAAAAATTCCGGCAGGTGCCGGAGCCTCCAACGCGGCCGGTGCGGATGCACCGCCCGCGTCCGGCCGTACTGTGCCTCGGGTTACCGCACCCCGCCGGGCGGTCGGGGCCTTCCGCGGCGGCGCCCTGCTGGCGGCGGGAGTGCTCCTGCTGCTCCTGGCCGCGGTCACGAGCCTGGCCGTTGGTGCCCACCAACTGACCCCGGCCGAGGTGGCAGCGTCCCTGTGGACGGAGCTCACCGGCACCGGCAGCACCTACGCCGACGATGTGGTGGCAAGCCGCATCCCCCGCACCGTCCTGGGCATTATGGCCGGGGCCGCCTTGGCCGTGGCCGGCGTGGTGATGCAGGGACTGACCCGCAACCCGCTGGCCGACCCGGGGATCCTGGGCGTCAACGCCGGCGCTGCGGCCGCAACGGTTACCGGCATGGCGTTCTTCGGCGTGGGCGCCTCCGGTGCCAATGTCTGGGTGGCGCTGCCCGGCGCCCTGGTGACCGTGCTGGTGGTCTACGGCCTCGCCTCGGGACGGCGCGGCTCCACACCGGTGCGGCTGGTGCTGGCTGGCACGGTGATGTCCGCCGTGCTGATGTCCTATATCCAGGCGGTCGCCCTGACCCGCCCGGACGTCTTTAACATGTACCGGTTCTGGGCCGTCGGGTCCCTCAGCGGCCGCACCATGGAGCAGGCCGCTGACATCCTGCCCTTCTTCCTGGTGGGCCTCGTGGTTGCCCTGGCCGCCGGCCGGTCCTTGAACGCCCTGGCACTGGGGGAGGAGGCCGCGGCGTCGCTGGGGCTGCCCCCGCAGGCCGCCAAAATCACCGGGGCACTGGCAGCCGCGCTGCTGTGCGCCGCCGCCACCGCCGCCGTCGGGCCCATCGGCTTCGTGGGCCTGGCCGTGCCGCATATCATGCGCAGCTTCGCCGGGCCGGACCACCGCTGGCTGCTGGTGCTCAGCGCCCTCGCCGGACCCTCCCTGCTGCTGTTCGCCGATGTGCTGGGCCGCCTCGTGGCACAACCCGGCGAAGTGCTCACCGGCGTCGTCACGGCCCTGCTGGGCGCGCCGCTGCTGATCCTGGCCGTGCGCCGGATGCGGGCCGTCGCATGAGCGCGGCCAAGACTCCGCCCCGCGCCCGCGCGGTCCGTCTGGGCGGCAGGGTGAGCTTCCGGTACCGCCGGCGGAGCCTCGCCCTCACCGCGGTACTGGCCGTTGCCGTGGCCCTGGTAGGAGCCTTTACCCTGACCGCCGGGGACCTGGGCCTGGCCTGGTCCGAACTGTTCGGCCTGGTGACCGCACCGCCGGACGGCAGCGCCGCCTTTGTGCTGGAACGCCTGCGCGGGCCGCGGTTCCTCACCGCGGTGGGGGCGGGCATGGCACTGGGAGTGGCTGGTTCGTTGTTCCAGACCGTCACACGCAATCCGCTGGGCAGCCCGGAAGTAGTGGGCCTGACCAGCGGGGCAGCCGCCGGCGCGGCGGCTACGGCCCTGTGGCCGGGTTACGTACCGGTTCCGCTGGCGGCCTTCCTGGGCGGCGGGCTGGCCGTGGCCCTGGTCTGGCTGAGCACCGGCCGCGGGTTTGCCCGGCCGGGACGGATGATCGTGGCCGGCATCGGGATTTCCGCCGTGGCGTCCGCTCTCACGTCCCTGGCGATGACCACGCTGGGGGAGCGGCAGGCCCAGACCCTGGCCTTCTACCTCAACGGTTCCCTGGCCTCCCGCTCCTGGTCACACGTAGCAACCATCGGGGTTGCGTTGCTGGTGGTGCTGCCCGCCGCTGCAGCACTGCAGCGGCGGCTGAACCTGATGGCCATGGGTGATGACGCGGCCGAAGCCCTGGGTGTGCAGGTAAACCGGACCCGCACCCTGGCCGTCCTGCTGGCCGTGGTGTTGGCGGCCGCCGCCGTCAGCGTCTGCGGACCCGTGGCGTTTGTGGCGCTGGTTGCCCCGCAGATTGCGTTGCGGCTGCTCAAAACACCCGCCCCCGGTGTGGTTGCTCCGGCGCTGGTGGGGGCCCTGGTGCTGGCACTGTCCGATTTCGCTGTCCAGCAGGTCGATTTCGGCGCGGCCCTGCCGGTGGGGATCTTCACCGCAGGGCTGGGCAGCCTGTACCTGGGCTACCTGCTGTTCACGGAATCCCGGAAGGGAAGCCTCTAGGCTTTGTCCTTCCGGACCGGGTCCTGACTGATCGTTATGGTTATGCCTTCCCCGTCGTCCTCCGTGTCCGGGTCCCATTCCGGGTACTGGGCAGGGAGGGGAAGCTCGGACCAGCCGGCGGGGGCCGGTTCCAGCGTCAGCGGGGCCGTTGGCCACGCCGGTTCCGTGCCGTCCTGAAGTCCGTCCGGTGGTCCGTCCTGTGGTCCGTACCCCTCCGCGGGCGAGCCTTCACGGACCACGGTGTCCCACCTCACCAGTTCGGCGAGCAGGAGGCGGACCTGCCTGCCGGCCTCACCCCAATTGAGGGTGCCCGGCGGCTGTTCCGCGGCAACCCGGACCAGGGTGGTGCCGTCCGGGCCGGGAGCGGTGATGATGAACATGTGTTCCGCTTCCACTACGGTCCGGTTTTTGGCAAAGGTGTACATTCCACCCGGCACCGGGCAGCGGCGGCGGTAATACAGGCCGGCAGCGCTGAACACGGTGTCCAGAAGCTCGGTGAACTCGGCCGGGGACCGGTTGGCCAGCACCTGGATGTCCGCCTTCCGGCCGGTCAGGCGGATCTCCGAGGCACGGGCTGCGCGGCGGTTGTTGAGGATATAGCCGACGGTCCAGAGGAACAGCACGACGGCAACGGCGGCCAATGCGGCCAGGGGCCAGGGCATACCGCCGCTCAGGGTCGCCCAGTCCGCGTCGCCGGGCAGCAGGCCCGGCCGGTTCAGGACTATCCCGGCCGCTGTGAAAACGCCGGCACAGACGAGGAACAGGTGGTGCGGCCGCATAGGTGATTCCCCCGGAAGTGTCGCCTCCGCCGGTGAGTCGGCAGATGGTGGCCCTTGTGATGCTAGTACATGGCGGCCCGGATTCTGCGGTGCGGCGAAGGCCGGTGACACAGCCCTGCGGGGACGCTCACACACCGGTTTGCCCTTGGCCACAAAAGGCGGAATCCGCACGCTGGGATTCCTAGAATTTAAGGGTGGGCTGCGACCGCACGGCGGGCGGCCCCCAGGCGGACTGTCCTTCCCGGCGGCTGCTGACGCGGCGGCCGCTTCGGCGGGAACCGGGCCAGGGTTCACGCCGCTGCATACAAGCCGGACCCCTCAGAGGCCGGGCAGGCAGCAAGTCCTTGACCAATACTCACACTGGGGTGATTGTTGAGCGAGCACTTTTTGGAACCAGCGCAAGCCTACGAAACCGTCTCCGCCAGGATGCTGCTCTCTACCTTGCACAAGGTCCGGGAACGGGCGGCGCACCTGGTGGAACGGCGTCCCCCGGGCGAGCACGCCGCGCTGCGGAGGCCCCGCCATCTTGCGGCCGACGCCCGGGAAGCGGGAGCCCGCGCCAAGGAGCAGGCCCGGGAACATGCGAAGGACTTACAGGTCCGGGCCCGGGAGTGGGTCCGGGAGAACGACACTCCCACGCACCGGACGGGCGCGCTGGGCGTGGCCGCCGCCGTCGTGATAGCCGGCGCGGTGGGCGGAACGGCAGGCATGGCGCAACCCGAGCTTCGGCTGGAACGCCAGTCCGTCACCACAACGCTTGAGGCGGACGACGGCGCCGCGGCACCTGCCCAGGCCGCGGAACCTGCCGCGGCCCCTCCGGCAGCGGAGCCCGCGCCCGCCGAAGAGGCTGCCCCCGCTGCGGCTGAAGAACCTGCCCCGCAGGGGCCGGTGGCACCGCTGGACAGCCTGGTGCTCACCTCCCCGTTTGGCTACCGCGACAACCCGCTGTATCCGGGGTATCCGGAGTTCCACACGGGCACCGATTTCGGAGCCGTGACCGGGACGCCGGTGAAGGCGTCGGCCGCGGGCACCGTGGTGGAAGCCGGCTGGCACACCACCGGAGGCGGCGGGCTGCGGGTGGTGATCGACCACGGCGACGGCCTGCAGACCACCTACAACCACCTCAACAGCATTGACGTGGGCGTGGGCCAGGCAGTGGAGGCCGGCACCGTCATCGCCGGAGTGGGCAGCACCGGCAACTCCACCGGCCCGCACCTGCACTACGAGGTGCTGCGCAACGGGGAGTACACGGACCCCATGGCCTGGTTGTAGGGCTGGCTACGGCACCGGGTTGCTGAGGACGGCCGGATCCTTCTTGCCGTAGGGCATGCGGATGCGCAGGGCGTTGGCTTCCATCTCGAACAGGATGTGGGTGGCGTTGCCCAGATGGTCGCCGTCCATCTCGAAGTCGAGCGGGGATTCGGTCCATATTTCGGCCCGCTTGCACTGGTAGTACTCCACCGCGGTGGAGCTGCCCTTGCCGCGTCGCAGCAGCCCGGTCACCACGCCGAGCCAGCCCAGCTTGCCCTTGGGCGCCAGGGTCAGGATGTCCAGCAGTCCGTCATCCAGCTTGGCGCCGGGGAAAATCTCCAGCCCGCCGGTGATTTTCCCGCAGTTTCCGCCCATGACGCTGCGCAGCCGGCGGTGGATCGGCTTGCCGCCGTCAATCGAGATGGTGGTCTTCACCGGTTTGCCCGGCAGGTTCCGGATGCCGGCGTCCACATAGGCCAGCCAGCCGATCTTGTCCTTGAGCACGTCCTTGGTGTCCGCCATCATGCCGGCGTCGTAGCCCAGTCCGGCCATCACCAGGAAGGTGTCGCTGTCCACCGCTTCATCCACGGTCACGTGGACAACGTCAATGCGCCGTTCGGTGCCGTTCAGAGCGGCCCGGACTGCCTGCTCGGGATCGTCGACGCCGATGTCCAGGTTCCGTGCCAGCAGGTTTCCGGTGCCCAGCGGCAGCAGGCCCATGGGGGTGGAGGTGCCGGCCAGCTCCGCGGCAACGCAGCGCACGGTGCCGTCACCGCCCGCCGCAATGACCAGGTCGACGCCGGCGTCCATGGCCTTGCGGGTCATGGAATGCCCCGGGTCCTCCGCCTCGGTTTCGAAGAACAGCGGTTCATCCCAGCCTTCATCCGCGCAGATTTCGGCCACGCGGACGCGGACGTCGAAATCCGTCTTTTTGGTGGGGTTCACAATGACAGCGGCGCGTTGCCGTGCCTGCGTCTCTGGGCTGGTCATGGTGTCCTTAACGTAAGCATGCGAACGAGTTTTGTTCCGAGTCTAGCCCGGGGCTGCGTCAAGGGGACGGGCCGGGGGCTTGTAACCTGTGGGGGTGAACTTTACGCAGCGATACGTGGCCCTGGGAGATTCGTTTACGGAAGGGGTGGGTGACGACGACGAAACCCGCCCCAACGGCGTCCGCGGTTGGGCGGACCGGGTGGCCGAGCAGCTGGTCCTGGCAGACAGCTCCTGGGGATATGCGAACCTGGCCATCCGGGGCAAAAAGCTGCACCAGGTCCTGAACGAGCAGGTGGACGCGGCCATTGCCATGGCGCCCACCCTGGTGACGGTATATGCAGGCGGCAACGACATCTTGCGTCCGAAGGTCGACATTGACGCGATTGTGGCCGCGTATGACGCCGGAATCGCCAAGCTTCGCTCCAGCGGCGCCGCCGTGCTGGTCTTCACCGGGTTCGACTCCGGCAACGCCCCCGTGTTTGGCCGGACCCGCGGCCGCACGGCCATCTACAACGAGCTGGTGCGCGAGGCCGTGGAAAAGAACGACGCCGTACTGGTGGACTACTGGCGGATGAAGAACCTGCAGGACGAGCGTTACTGGGCAGTGGACCGGCTGCATATGTCCCCGGCCGGGCACATGCTCACCGCCAAGAAGGTCCTGGAGGTGCTCCGCAGTACGGATGCCATCGACCTGCCGGAACTTGAAAACCTTCCCTCCCGGAACCGGGTGGAGCAGCTGCGCCGGGACGCCCAGTGGGCTCGCGAATACCTCGGTCCGTGGGTCAGCCGGCGGCTGCGCGGAGTGTCCTCCGGAGATAACCTCAGCCCCCGCTATCCGGAGCTGATTCAGCCGCCTTTGCCCGCCTGAAACGCGGCCTGTGGCCTATATCACATAAACAGCAATAAGCCCCCTGTTTATCTGCCGATAACGGCTTCATTGCCGCGGGGAAATGGTACAAAACGGGCCTCCCGATTCGGTGGAAAGGCGGCATTTTTCTAAACTTGTAGGCCTGCCCGGCACTCTTTGGTGCCGGAGCGGTTGCTTCTGTTCCCAGCAGCTGACTTCTATTGAGGGAAGGCCGACATGCCGAAAGATGCACCACCCCACATTTCCGGGGCCCCGGAATCACCGTCCGCACAGGCGGTGCGCAAGCCGCGCCGGTCGCCGCTGCGCCGGCGCCGCCTCGAGGTCGACGATGTGAATGTTGTCGATAAGTCCATGATGAAAAAGGCCGTCGGCGGCACCGTCGTCGGCAACACCATGGAATGGTTCGACATCGGTGTCTACGGCTACCTCGCCGTCACCATGGGTGCTGTCTTCCTGTCCGACGCCGACAAGGACGCCCAGCTGCTCTTCAGCCTCGGTGTCTTCGCGGCCACCTTCGTTGCCCGTCCGCTGGGCGGGGTCGTCTTCGGCCGGCTGGGAGACCGCATCGGCAGGCAGCGGACCCTGGCCATCACGCTGATCATGATGGCCGCTTCCACCTTCGCCATCGGCCTGCTGCCCGGCTATGCCACTATCGGCATCTGGGCGCCGGTGCTGCTGGTGCTCATGAAGGTGCTGCAGGGCTTCTCCACCGGCGGCGAGTATGCCGGTGCCACCACCTTCGTCTCGGAGTACGCCTCCGACAAGCGGCGCGGTTTCCTGGCCAGCATCCTGGACCTGGGCAGCTACATGGGCTTCGCCCTGGGTGCCGCCGTCGTCTCGGCGATGCAGCTGGCGCTGTCCGAGCAGGCCATGCTGGACTGGGGCTGGCGGATTCCGTTCCTTATTGCCGGGCCTCTCGGGGCCATCGCCATCTACTTCCGGCTGAAAATCGAAGAATCCCCGGCCTTCCAAGCCACTCTGGATGCGCAGGAAGCCAGCGCCAAAGCGGGCGACGAAACCGCTTCCCTCGGCACCATGGGCATCTTCCGCGCCTACTGGCGCCCGATTGTGCTGGCCATGGTCCTCGTGGCCGCCGTCAACACGGTGGGCTACGCGCTCACTTCCTACATGCCGTCCTACCTGACCGATTCCAAGGGCTACGACCCGGTCCACGGCACCCTGCTGACCATCCCCGTCCTGGTGCTGATGGCGCTGTGCATTCCGCTCACCGGCAAGCTGTCCGACCGCATCGGCCGCCGCCCCGTGCTGTGGATCGGCGCGGGTTCCACCATCGTGCTCGCCGTTCCGGCCTTCTGGCTGATTGACCAGGGCCCGGTTGCCACCACCCTGCTGGGGCTGGCACTGCTCGCCATCCCGGTGACCTTCTACGTGGGCAACCTGGCCGCCACACTGCCCTCGCTGTTCCAGACCTCCAGCCGCTACGGCGCCATGGGCATCTCCTACAACTTTGCCGTGGCCATCTTCGGCGGCACCGCGCCGCTGATCATGCAGGGCCTCATCACCGCAACGGACAATGACATGATGCCGGCGTACTGGCTGATGTTCACCTCGGTGGCCGGCGCTATTGCCGTGGGTGTGATGAAGGAATCGGCCCAGCGGCCGATGCCCGGTTCCATGCCGAGCGTGGACACCAACGCCGAGGCGCGTGAGCTGGTGGCCGGGCAGGACGAAAACCCGCTGCTCGACGTCGACTCGCTGCCGTTCGACACGCTGGGCGGCACCGGCGGGACCGGCAGCGCCGGTGCCGCCGACGGCCGCCAGGATGCAGCGGGCACGGCGGATACCGCAGCCGCCCGCTAAACCGCGCAGCCCGCGGAACCGCACGGCTTCCGCTCAACTGCAGGAGCCCGTGGAAGCAGCGGTACTGCTGCACCGATGGCCTCCAACCGGCCGGAGCCTTGTGTTCCGGCCGGTTGCGCCGTTAAACGTTGGTTGGAGGATCCCCCGGATCCTGAGATGATTGAAACGTAAAGTTTCAAGGAGAGGACTGCCGGCATGACCGAAAACGCCCCGCGCTGGCTCAGCGCCGAGGAGCGGCAGGCCTGGCTCGCGTTGTACGCGGTGTGCAGTCTGCTGCCTGCCACCCTCGACGCCGACCTGTTCCGACGCGCCCGGCTCACCCTGTTCGATTACCACGTTATGGCCATGGTCTCCGAGGCCGAGGAGCGCCGCCTGCCCATGAGCGAGCTGGCCGCCCGTTCCAATGCCTCGCTGTCCCGGCTCTCCCACGTGGTGAAGAAGCTCGAACAGCGCGGCTGGATGTCACGGTCCCCCTCGCCCGACGACGCGCGCGTGACGACGGCGTCGCTCACCGACGAAGGCATGGCGGCGCTCGTGGAGCTCGCCCCGGACCATGTGGAATCCGTCCGCAGCGTGGTGTTCGACGGTCTCACCGCAGAGGATGTGGCAGATCTGGAGCGCGTCGGGAAGAAGATCCTGGCCCGCATCAGCCCGGACAGCGGAATACTCGGTCCCCGCCAGGCCCCGTAGCCGGAGCCGGTCAGGCTGCTGCTTGGAGACCGGGGGCGCCGTCTTGTTAGCGTGGTAGGTACTGAAGACGGCACGACGAGAGGCACAGAAGCAATGCGCGTACCCCGGATCCTGACCGTAATCCTTGCCGGTGGCACCGGCGGCCGGCTCGGCAGCCTGACCCGGCACCGGGCGAAACCGGCCATGCCGGTGGCCGGTTCCTACAATCTCATCGACATCTCCCTCTCCAACCTGCACAACAGCGGCTTTGGTGATGTGTGGATTGTTGAGCAGTACAAACCGCAGTCCCTGAATGACCAGCTGGTGAGCGGACGGCCCTGGGACCTGGACCGCACCAACGGCGGCCTGCGGGTGCTGCCTCCCTTCCAGGGCGGCGACGGGGAGGGTTTTGCGGAGGGGAACGCGGATGCGCTGTACCGCCAGGTGGACTACATCCGCGAATTCGACCCGGACCTGGTGCTGGTGCTCAGCGCGGACCATCTCTACCGGCTGGACTACCGCGACGTGGTGGAAACCCATCAGCAGTCCGGTGCCGCCCTCACAGTGGTCACTACCCGGGCAAACGACAACCCCGGGGACCACGGCGTGGTGGAGGTGTCCGAGGGAATGGTCACCGGCTTCGAGTACAAGCCGGACCAGCCGAAATCGAACCTGGTGGCCGCGGAGATCTTCCTGTACGACGCCGGCGTCCTCCTCAATTCCCTGGAAACGCTGGTGGAGCGGGACGGGAAGCTCGACGACTACGGCGACCAGCTGATTCCCTATCTGGTGGAGCGGGAGAAGGTGGCCGAGCATCGGCTGGACGGCTACTGGCGGGACATGGGCACGCCGCAAAGCTACCACCAGGCGCACCTGGACCTGATCGAAGGGCGGGGGCTGGACTTCGACGACGAACGCTGGCCGATCCTTTCCGCCAGCCCGCGCCGGCTGCCCGCCTACGTGGGTGCCGGTGCGACGGTGGAGGATAGCCTGCTGGCACCGGGGGCCCGGGTGGAGGGCACCGTACGCCGCAGCGTGCTCAGTGCCGGGGCCCGGGTGGAAGCCGGCGCCGAAGTGGACGCCTGCGTGCTGCTGGAGGACGTGGTTGTCCGTGCCGGAGCGCGGATCGCCAACCTGGTGGTGGACTCCCAGGCCGTGATCGGGGAGGGTCGCGAACTGGACGGTGCAGAGCACGATCCGGAAAACGGCGTGGCCGTGGTGGCCAGGGATTCCAAGGTGGATGCGCCGTCGTCGTGATCCCCGGCACCCGGGTAACCGTGAGTTTGAACGAAACGCCCGTTGGCCCTAGGATAGAGAGGCGTTAAGTCGTGTGTATGTTAATCTGTCCGCTTCGCGGGGGCAGGGAAGCGTTTGCACGGCCACCCGTATAAACCTAGAATTGAAGGCTGTCGAGCCGGGTTTCCCCGTTCGGCTGCCTGAACTTCACCGTCTTCCCCGCGGCGAGGCACTTCGGCTGGATCTCACCCCGCCAGGTCAACCTCCGGAAAGTCGCAGTAATAACGGTGTCAAAACTGGTGGCGGGACGCTCTTTATGGCAGGTGCTTAGGCGCTTACGCCTTGTGTCTGTTTTTTGAGGACCGTCATATTTACTACAACTGGAGGAGAGATCATGGCAGCTTACTGCCAGGTAACCGGAGCCATCCCCGGCTTTGGTCACAGCATTTCGCACTCGCACCGCCGCAACAAGCGTCGGTTCGACCCGAATATTCAGAAGAAGCGCTACTGGGTTCCGTCCCTGCGCCGCAACGTGACGCTGCAGGTTTCTGCACGCGGCATCAAGACGATTGACATCCGCGGCATCGACGCTGTTGTTACCGAGCTGATCGCGAAGGGTGTGAAGCTGTAGTGGCAAAGGATAAGGACGTACGTCCGATCATCAAGCTGAAGTCCACTGCGGGCACCGGCTACACCTACGTAACTCGCAAGAACCGTCGCAACGATCCGGATCGTATGGTTCTCAAGAAGTACGATCCCAAGATCCGCCAGCACGTCGAATTCCGTGAGGAGCGCTAAGAATGGCAAAGAAGTCCAAGATTGCCCGCAACGAGCAGCGCAAGGTTGTTGTTGAGCGCTACGCTGCCAAGCGCCTCGAACTGAAGAAGACCCTGGTAGACGAAAACGCTACCGACGAAGCCCGCGAAGCTGCACGCCTCGGCCTGCAGAAGCTCCCGCGCAACGCTTCCCCGGTCCGCCTTCGCAACCGCGACCAGATTGACGGCCGCCCCCGCGGTACCCTCCAGAAGTTCGGTATCTCGCGCGTGCGTTTCCGCAACATGGCCCACGCAGGCGAACTGCCGGGTATCAAGAAGTCCAGCTGGTAAGCACTGCTTGAAGCTGAAAAAGGGCGGCCCCTTGAAGGGGCCGCCCTTTTTGTTGTTAATTGGGCTTCGGGGCGGAAGCCGGCCCCGCCGGTGCGCGGGACCGTATCACGCGGCAGGCCGGCGCGCGAGTCGGCAGTGCCGGGGGCGGAAAATGCCCTTTTTTCGGCAGAAAAACCGGAAAAATCCGCAGAATGCAGGGGTTTTTGCCGGGTTTGGGGGTCCAAGCTGGTAAGTTTCCAAACAGCGGCGGTTTCGCATCCGCGTTCCGCTCGAATTACCCCAGAGTCCAGGAGGACATAAATTGGCTATGAACCGCAGTGAACTTGTTGCCGCAGTTGCAGAAAAGTCCGGCAACAGCCAGACCGCAGTCAACGGCGTGCTGGATGCCGTCTTCGACATCTTCGCAACTTCCGTTGCCAACGGCGAGAAGATCACCATCCCGGGCTGGCTGGCAGTTGAGCGCACCGACCGCGCTGCACGCACGGGCCGCAACCCGCAGACCGGCGAAACCATTCAGATCCCGGCAGGCCACAGCGTCAAGCTGACCGCCGGCTCCAAGCTGAAGGCCGCTGTCTCCAAGAAGTAGCATCCGCAGCGGCCCCGGGCCGCAGCTGCCTAGGGCCGGTATCCAGGGGATGCCGGCCCTTCGTATGTCCGGAACCCGGATGAACCGGCAGGCCCGCCGGCAGCCGACGAGGGGCAACAATGATTGGCCCTATTTTTGCCGGGGGTAGAGAATGGGTACTGTGCCAAAATCTGTCAAAACCCCCACCGTCCGTCCTGCAGGCGCCGCCTCGCACCCGCAGCCCGGGAACGGGACTGAAGAACCGCGTGCAGCAGGCAGGGCTCCGGCAGTGCCCGCCGGGTGGCTGGCGGCCGCCGGCGCCCTTGTTTTCATAGCCCTGGCATCTGCGCTCCTCTTCTCGGGGGCGGCCGGAGCTTCGCAGCTTGGCGATCCGGGCATGCTGACCCGCTGGGCACTGCCCGTGGCCAAAGCCGTGCAGAACATCTCCATGGCGGCCGTGATCGGTTCCCTGGTGTTTGCCGTGGCCATCGTGCCCAAGCACCTGAACTTCAAACGCAGCCGCAAAACCGACCGTGCCGCGTCCGCTGAACCGGAGCACCCGGCCTTCACCCGGACCCTGGCGCTGGCCTCCGGAGCAGCCGTGGTGTGGACCCTCTCCGCCCTGGCTGTCATGGTCTTCACCTACTCCGATGTCTCCGGCCTGCCGCTCAGCGCCGACTCCGGGTACACGGACGGGCTGGCATCCTTCCTGACGGACTTCTCCACCGGCCGTGCCTGGCTGGCCATCAGCATCATTGCCGCCGTGGTGACCGCCCTGACCTTCGGCGTCCGGTCGCTGGGAATGCTGGCATTCACCCTCATCCTCGCGACCGGTGCCCTGCTTCCGACGGCCCTGATCGGCCACTCGGCCGGGGGAGACGACCACAGTGCGGCCGTGAACTCCATTGGGCTGCACCTGCTCGGCGTGTGCCTGTGGATCGGCGGCATCATCGTCCTCGCCGTGGTGTCGCGGCAGCTCGGGTCCATCACCGGCACGGTGCTGACCCGCTTCTCCGCCCTCGCCGGCTTCGCGTTCGCCCTCGTCTTCCTCTCCGGGGTGGTCAACGCCTCCCTGCGGATCACCTCGTTGGACCAGCTGGGCAGCCGCTGGGGCGCCCTGGTGCTGACCAAAGCTGCCTTGACGCTCCTGCTGGGCCTGCTGGGGCTGATGCACCGCCGGTGGATCATTCCGCGCCTGGCAGGCTCCAACGCAGCCCGCACGCCCGCTGCAGCCGGCGCAGGTCCCGTGTCCGGGTCCAAGGGCGACCTGTCCGCGCAGCGGGTGCTCTGGCAGCTCATTGCCGTGGAACTGGCGGTCATGGGCGCGGTGTCCGGCGTCGCTGTGGCCCTGGGCCGCACCGCACCTCCGCGTTCGGAAGAACTGCCCACCGATGCTTCCCCGGCCCGCATCCTCACCGGCTACGACCTGCCGCCGGAACTGACACCCCAGCGCTACCTGACCGAATGGCGGCCGGACTGGCTGTGGGTGGCAATCATCGTGACCCTGGCCGCCGCATACCTGATCGGCGCCGTGAAACTGCGCCGCCGCGGGGACAAATGGCCCGTCCTGCGCACCGCCAGCTGGCTGGTGGGCCTGGCCGCGCTGGCCTACATCACCTCCGGAGCGCCGGCGGTCTACGGCATGGTCCTGTTCAGCACCCACATGCTGGGGCACATGGCCCTGACCATGGTGGTGCCGCTGTTCCTGGTGCTGGGTGCACCGGTGACCCTGGCGCTGAAGGTCCTTGCCCCGCGCCGGGACGGCACCCGCGGCATCCGGGAATGGATCCTGATCGGGGTGCACTCGCGCTACTCGAAGATCATCACCAACCCCATCTTCGCGGCGGTGAATTTCGCCGGGTCGATTGTCATCTTCTACTACTCGGACCTGTTCGGCTTTGCCCTGCGCGAGCATGTGGGCCACGAGCTAATGGTGGTGCACTTCCTGCTCACCGGCTACATCTTCATCCTGACCATGATCGGCATTGATCCGTTGCCGAGCCGGGCGCCCTATCCGCTGCGCCTGGTCATCCTGCTGGCCACCATGGCCTTCCACGCGTTCTTCGGTGTGGCCGTGATGGGCGGCACAGCGCTCATCCAGGCCTCCTACTTCGGCAACATGGGCCGGGACTGGGGCCTGTCCGCCCTCGCCGACCAGCAGCTGGGCGGCTCGCTGATGTGGGGCATCGGTGAAATCCCCACGCTCTTTGTCGCCATCGGCGTGGCCTACCAGTGGTCCAAGAGCGACGCACGGGAAACCCGCAGGTCAGACCGGGCGGCCGAGCGGAATAATGACGCCGACCTCGCCGCTTACAACAACATGTTTGCAAACCTGGCCGAGCGTGACGCCAGGACCCCGGACCAAGGAGATCGTTAATGACTGAAACCGTGCGCGCCGGATACCGGGTGCGGGCCTCGGAACTCGAGGGCCGGAACTGGCTGAACACCGGCGGCCGGCAGCTGAACCTTGAGGATCTCCGCGGCAAGATCGTGCTGCTGGATTTCTGGACCTTCTGCTGCATCAACTGCCTGCACGTGCTGGACGAGCTGAGGCCCCTCGAGGAGAAGTACTCCGACGTGCTGGTGACCGTGGGCGTCCACTCGCCTAAATTCGAACACGAAGCGGACCCGGTGGCCCTCGCCGCCGCCGTGGAGCGCTACGAGATCCACCACCCCGTGCTGGATGACCCGGAGCTGGTGACCTGGCAGGCGTACACCGCCCGCGCCTGGCCCACCCTGGTGGTCCTGGACCCGGAAGGCTACATCGTGGCGCACCTGTCCGGTGAGGGCCACGCAGCCGGGCTGGAATCGCTCGTAGCGGAGCTGGTGGAGGAGCATGAGGCCAAGGGCACCCTCCACCGCGGGGACGGCCCCTACGTTCCCGCAGAGCCCTCCGCCGGAGACCTGCGCTTCCCCGGCAAGGTCACCGCCCTGCCCGGCGGCACCTTCCTCGCGGCAGATACCGGCCACCACCGCCTGGTGGAGCTGGAAGCCGACCTGGCCACGGTCCGCCGGGTCATCGGCGACGGCGTCAAGGGCTGGCGCGACGGCACCGCCGAAACCGCACGCTTCAACGAGCCCCAGGGCGTGGCGCTGCTGCCGTCCGCCGTGGCCGGGCAGACCGGGTACGACGTCGTAGTGGCGGACACGGTGAACCACCGCCTGCGCGGCGTGAACCTCGCTGACGGCACGGTCACCACCGTGGCCGGGAACGGCGTGCAGCGGCTGCTGGATTCCGGAAACCAGACCAAGGCCACCGCAGCCGACAGTGTGCCGGCTCCGGCTTCCGGCACCGGCACCGGCACCGCCACGGTCATTGCCGCGCCCGGCACCGACCCGCTGACTGTTTCGCTTTCTTCGCCGTGGGACGTGCTCTGGTCCGCCAAGCTGGAACGCCTGGTGGTGGCCATGGCCGGAACGCACCAGATCTTCAGCTTCGACCCGGTGACGGGCGGGGTGGCGGTCCTGGCCGGCACCGGGCTGGAGGGCCTGCTTGATGGTCCCGCCGACGCGGCGTGGTTTGCCCAGTCCTCCGGGCTGGCCGAGGACGCCGACGGGAACATCTGGGTAGCCGATTCCGAAACGTCCGCGCTGCGCCGCCTGGGCGTGGACGAGGACGGCGGCGTGCAGGTGGAAACCGCCATCGGCACCGGCCTGTTCGACTTCGGCTTCCGCGACGGCGAGGCCGCGGACGCGCGCCTGCAACACCCCCTCGGAGTTGCCGTGCTGCCGGACGGTTCCGTAGCCCTGGCGGACACCTACAACGGCGCCGTGCGCCGGTACGACCCGAAAACGGGCACCGTCTCCACGCTGGCCCGCGGCCTGGCCGAGCCCTCCGACGTCCTGGTGGACAGCAGCTCGGACGAGCCGCTGCTGATTGTGGTGGAATCCAACCGGCACCAGCTGGTCCGGCTGCCCATCCCCAAGGACGCCCAGTCCGTGGATGAAGGTGCACGGCAGACGCAGCGGCCCAAGACCGCTGTCCAGGCCGGACCGATGTCCCTGACCGTGCGCTTCGCCGCTCCCAAGGGGCAGAAGCTTGATGACCGGTGGGGTGATCCCACGCAGCTGAAGATCTCCGCCTCGCCGGAGGAGCTGCTGGTCTCCGGCGGCGGGACCGCCACCGGCCTGACCCGCGAGATCGTGCTCTCGGACAGCGTGGACGGGGGAGTCCTGCACATCACCGCCCGCGCGGCCGCCTGCGACGGCGAGCCGGGCGGCGAGATCCCGGACCACGCGGCCTGCCACATGTACCAGCAGGACTGGGGCATTCCCGTAGTGGTGCAGGACGGCGGGGAGTCCGCCCTGGTCCTGGACCTGCGCGGACTGGACTGAGCCGGACGGGACTAAAACCGGCCCGGACTAAAACCGGACTGGACTAAGCCGGACCGGCGCCACGCCGCATAAAAAGGGCGGCGGCAGGGATTCCCTGCCGCCGCCCTTTTGTGGTTTCTGTTCCGTGTCCCGCACCGCGTCGGACTCCGCGTCCCGTACCTCGCGTTGCCGGAGGCTCGCTACTCGACCTGCGGGCTGACCGTCACTTCTTCGCCGTCCACCCGCAGGGCGGCGTTGAAGGTGAATTCCTCCTCGGCCACCAGCGGGCTCTTGTCGCCGCTGAACAGGTCAACCTGGGTGGCCGTCACCCGGGCCGTGCCGGTAAGCGGGTTCAGTACCCAGCGGCCTTCAGCCTGGGTCAGCTTCACTTGGGGGTACTGGGCGATGCTCCACTTGATGGGCTGCTCCACCCGGTTGTTGGTCAGGTGGTAGAACGGGCAGCCGGGAGGGGCCAGCCGGTCGGCGGCGGTGCACTCGTCGAGGAAGCCGCGGATGCTGGTATCCACCTTGGAGATCAGTTCCTTGGTGGCCTCGGGGGCCAGGTTCAGCTGCTCCTTGGAGTCGGCGGTCACCACCGTCTGCTGCTCGGGTGCGGCCAGGTACTGGCTCTCGTAGGAGGCAGCGACCCGGGAGAGCGGGAAGACAGCAAAGGAGTTGGCACCCTCGGGCAGCGTGACCCGGACGCCGTTGAGGTTCGCTTCACGCAGTGCGGGGGCGCTGACCTGCACGGCAGGCAGGGTGGAGGGGGAGAACCGCCAGGTGTCAAAGAACAGCCACTGCTTTCCGGTGTTCTCCAGGACAAACTCGGTAGTTCCTTCCGAGTCACCGTAGGCATACCGGACCGGCACCTTCACCCGGTCCTCGCCAAGGTCTTCGGGGTCGCCGAAATCCCGGATCTGCAGTCCCTTGACGGAGGCGCGCAGCGCATCGTCATCCAGCAGCGCAGCGTTGGCCTGCGGCACCTGGGCGTTGAGAATGCCCAGCGCCTGTTCGCCCTCGCCGTCGGCGACTGCCGCCAGGTAGGTACGGATGTGGCGCTCGGGTCCGTACGTTTTGGCGTTGACAAAGTAGATGACGACGACGGCGGCCGCGATGGTGAGCATGAGGGCAAGCAGCCATGCAGCCACTGCCTTGATTACCGGTGATGTTCCCTGCACCGGTATTACGTTACCTGCCCGGAGCGGCGTTGGCCGGATCGGTTCCCCGGTCCGGCCAACGTGTCAGCTGCTTCCGCTGCAGTTCATCGCTGTGCCTTTCCGCTCCTGCGGCGGTCACTGCGGCGGTCAGGAAGCGGCTGCCGGAACCTCTTCGCGGGCGGCAGCAATTTCCTCGGCACGGGCGGCGTTGGCTTCCTCCGTGAGGCGGGCACCGGCATCGGCATCGCGGGTCAGGTTGTCGCCGGTCTCGGGGTCGAAGAGGTGGATCTTGCGGGTGTCCAGCCACAGCTCGGCGTCACGGCCGCCGCGGATCCGGCTGGCGGCGTCGAGCGTGACCACCACCTGCGGACGCAGCTCGTCGGCATCCATGTCCCGGGCCAGGTTGTCCAGCAGCTCGCGCACCTCGGGGCTCGGATCAAAGTGGATGTACCCGTACTGCTCGTTGCCCAGCCACTCGGTGTGGGTGATGGGGGCCGTGAAGGTCGAGCCGTGGTGCAGCTTGCTCTCCTCCACCAGGGACGCGTCCTCGAAGAACTCGGGACGGATGCCCACCAGCACAACCTTCTTGCCGGCGGCCTTCGCCGCCTTGTCCTCGGGGATGCGGATGTCGCCCACGGAGGTCCGCAGCACGTTGTTGTCCAAGGTGGCGGGCAGGAAGTTCATGGACGGGGAGCCGATGAACCCGGCCACAAACAGGTTGATGGGCTGTTCGTAGAGTTCCCGCGGGGAGGCCACCTGCTGCAGGACGCCCTTTTTCAGCACCGCCACCCGGTCGCCCAAGGTCATGGCCTCGGTCTGGTCGTGGGTGACATAGACACTGGTGGTGCCCAGGCGCCGCTGCATCTGCGCGATTTCGGAGCGCATCTGGCCGCGGAGCTTGGCGTCCAGGTTGGAAAGCGGCTCATCGAAGAGGAACGCATCGGCCTGCCGCACGATGGCCCGGCCCATGGCCACCCGCTGGCGCTGCCCGCCCGAAAGGTTGGCCGGCTTGCGTTCCAGGTGGTCGGTCAGTTCCAAGGTGGCCGCGGCATCGGTCACCAGTTTGCGTACCTGCTCGTCGGAGTACTTGCCCTTGTTCAGCCGCAGCGGGAAGGCGATGTTTTCGTAAACCGTCAGGTGCGGGTACAGCGCGTAGTTCTGGAACACCATCGCCAGGTTGCGGTCACGGGGTGCCTTGTCATTGACGCGTTCCCCGTTGATCAGCAGGTCGCCCGAGGTGATGTCCTCCAGGCCCACGATCATGCGCAGCAGCGTGGACTTGCCGCAGCCCGAGGGGCCCACCAGGATGATGAACTCCCCGTCGGCGATGTCCAGGCTCACGTCGTTGACGGCCGGAAAACCATCGCCGTACTTCTTGACGAGGTGGTTGAGGGTAATAGATGCCATGGTTCGGGATCCTTTTCTTTCATCCGGGTGCCGCAGGGACTAGCCCTTGACGGCGCCCTGGGTTAGGCCGGAGACGATTTGGCGCTGGAACGCCAGCACCAGGACAACTACGGGAATGGTGACAATGATGGCGGCGGCCGAAATGGCGCCGGTCGGTTCCTCGAACTGCGAGGCGCCGGTAAAGAAGGCCAGGGCTGCCGGGACCGGCCGCGCTGCCTCGGTCGAGGTGAGCGAGATGCCGTACACAAAGTCATTCCACGCGATGAAGAACGCAATGATCGCCGTCGTAAAGACGCCGGGGGCCGCCAGCGGAACAATCGCCTTGCGGAACGCCTGCCAGGTGGTGGCACCGTCCACCTGCGCAGCCTGCTCCAGTTCCCACGGGATCTGCCGGAAGAACGCGGCCAGGGTCCAGATGGAGATCGGCAGCGTCAGCGAGAGGTAGGGGATGATCAGGCCGGGCCAGGTGTCGTAGAGGCCGATGTTGCGCCACAGGTTGAACAACGGGGTCACGATGGAGATCACCGGGAAGATGGACACACCCAGGGCGGTGGTCAGCACCAGCCTCTTGCCGGGGAAATCCAGGCGGGCAATGGCGTAGGCGCACAGCGTGGCCAGGATGACCGCAATGAAAGTGGCAATGAGGCAGATGCCGATGGAGTTGCGCAGGCTGCTCAGGAACAGCCCCTGTGCGTCGCCCACCAGGATCTGCTCGTAGTTGCTCGTGGACCAGTTGGTGGGCAGGAACGTGCCGGAGGTCAGATCGCTGGGCAGCTTGAACGAGGTTGCGAAGATGGACGCCACCGGGAACAGGGCGTACAGGATCACCAGGACCGAAATGATGGTCCAGACTATCCGCCTTTTGGCTGGTGATGACTTCACTAGTTACCCCCTCGAGCGCCGGAAAGGTCCACTTTGAACAGTTTGATGGCGATGAAACAGATGATGATGACGCAGATGAACAGCAGGACCGAGACGGCCGAGCCCATGCCGATTTCCAACCGGGTGATGGACGTCCGGTAGGCCAGCAGAGAGAGGACTTCGGTGCCGTACGCGCCGTTGGTCATGATGTAGACGTTGTCGAAGATGCGGAACGCGTCCAGCGCGCGGAACAGGACGGCCACCATGATGGCCGCCTTCATGTTGGGGATGATCACCCGGGACATCCGCTGCCACCAGGTGGCACCGTCCACTTCGGCGGCCTCCGTCAGTTCGCCGGGGACCTGGGCCAGTCCGGCCAGGAGCAGCAGTGAGATGAACGGTGTGGTCTTCCAGATCTCCGAGGCCATGATGACGAACAGGGCCGTCCAGGTATCCGCAAACCAGTTCAGGTCCGGGTTGATGCCCGGGACCCAGCTGAACCAGCTGTTGATGTACCCGGAGTTGATGTCGAACGCGTAGAACCAGGCAAAGGCGGAAACAACGGTGATGATGCCGTACGGCACCAGGATGGCGGTCCGCAGCCAGCCGCGGACGGCTTTCAGCGCACTGTTCATGACCAGGGCCAGGGCAAAACCGAGGATGAGTTCAATAACCACCGTGATCACGGTGATCAAAACCGTCACGCCCAAGTCCCGCCAGAACAGTCCGTCCGAAAGGATGGTGGCGTAATTGCCCAGGCCCACGAATTCGCGGTCGGCCGGGGCGGTCAGGCGGTACTTGAACAGCGACTCCCACAGGGCCAGCAGGATGGGGTAGGCCGTGACGGCCAGCATGATGATGAAGGCAGGTCCGGCCAGCCAGAACCCGAGCCGCCGTTCGGCCTTGGCCCGGTCGCTGAGGGGCTGCTTGGCGGGACGTGACTGCGCCGGGGCTTCCCGGACGGCTTCAACGGAAGTACTCACAGCAGCTTCTCCCCTCTGAGGACCTCAAGAATGAACTCCTGGCTGGTGGCCGGGGTGGTGTCCGGATTTACGTCGCTCGGCGGCGTCCAGGTCTGCTGGATGCCGGTGGAGATCTCGTTGTAGTACGGAGTCTGGGGCCGCGGCTTGGCGAGTTCCAGGGAGTCCCTGATGGTGGGTGCCATCGGGAAGGTCTCCGTCACTTCGGGGTCGTTGTAGGCGTCCTCGTTGGAGGGCGGGTTGCCGTTGGTGGAGAAGTAGTAGGCCTGGTTCTCCGGCGACACAATGCACTCAATCGCCTGGTAGGCCAGGTCCGGGTGCTGGCTGTTGGAACCCACGCCCAGGTTGATGCCGCCCAGCGGGGGAGCGGTCTCCTCGTCCTTGTTCATGGCGGGGTAGAGCGTCCACCCGATGTCGTCGATCAGTGACTGGGGCAGGGCGCCTTCCTCGACGGATGCGTTGGTGGCCGGCCAGACGAAGGGATAGTTGACCATAAAGGACCCCTGGTCGCCCTGGAACTGGATCATGGACGTGTTTTCCGTCTGGGTGGGCAGTCCCGGTCCGCCGAGGCCTTCCTTGCCGATGGTGGACACCACATCCGCGGCCTGCCAGCCGGCGTCGGTATCCAGTCCGAGCTTGATTTCATCGGCGGAGGCATCGGGGTTCTCCACAATGGTGCCGCCGGCCGATTCGACCAGGGCGTTGACCCAGACCGTCATGGATTCGGCACGGGCACCCTGTACGCCGATGTACTTGTCCTGGCTCTTGGCAGCCTCGATGATCTGGTCCCATGTCACGGGCTGGCTCATGTCCAGCCCGGCGGCCTGGGCCACGGATTTGCGGTACCAGAGGATCTGCGTGTTGGCCCAGAACGGTACGGCCACCACTTTGTCTTTCCACTTGGCGCCGGCCAGGGCGCCCTCCAGGACGCCCTCGGTGGTGCGCTGCGCGACGTCGTCGGGCACCGGAGCCAGATAGCCGGGTTCGGCGTATTCGGGGACGTTGGGCGGGTCCAGACTCATGATGTCCATGCTCTTGTCGCCCGCGGCCAGGCGCCGTGCCAGCTGCTCGCGCTGGGACGCCGCATCGTTGGGCAAAAGCGACGTTTCAATCGTGTACGCGCCGCCGGATGCCTCGCTGCACTGTTTCGCGAGTTCCGCCTGGCCCCCGGCGTCGGGATTGATGTACCAGGTCAGTTTTGGCGCTGCGCCCTCATCGGAGCCGCAGCCGGTCAGGAGGGTGGCTCCAAGGGCCAAGGCAATGCCCGCAGCAGCCCGGGCGCTTTTACGCGTCCGCCCCCAATGTCTTGCGTCGTTTGGCATCGGTTCTGTGCCTCCACCTCGTCGTAGACGCCGGCTGCGCACACCCCGGTCCCGGCAGGCGGTGCAGCCAACGGGCTGCACACCCTAAGCAGCCTTTGATTTGACCATATGCCCTGATGGTAATTTACGCCACACAAATCGGGGCGTAAGCGGGAGAACCCTCAGGCCAGCAGGGCAGCAGCCAGGACCAGCACGGGCAGCGAAGCAATGGTGGTGAGCAGGACGGTGTCCTTGGCCACCAGCAGGCCCTCCTCATAGCGGGAGGCTGCCACAAACACGTTCTGCGCAGTGGGCAGCGCGGCCGTCACCACCACGGCGAACAGCAGGTGACCGTCCATATCCAGAACGAAGCGGGCCAGCAGGTAGGCCAGCAGCGGCTGCAGCAGCAGCTTGAATGCCGAGGCGAGGACGACGTCGGCGCGCCGGCCGCCGCGGGCAGCCAGCGGACGCGAGCCCACCAGCGAGAGTCCGAAGGCCAGCAGCATGGCCGGCACCGCGGCGCCGCCGATCAGGCTGACCGGTTCGTGGATGATTTCCGGCAGCCGGATTCCGGTGGCCGCCAGGAGCAGCCCGATGAGGGATCCCACCACAATCGGATTGCGCACCACCTGGCCGGCGAACACGGCCACCGAGGTGCGGCGCCCGCTGGTGGCGGAGTCCAGCATCATCAGGAAAAAGGGGGTGAAGAACGCGAGCTGGAAAATCAGGACCGGGGCAATGTAGGCGGCGTCGCCGAGCACGTAGACACAGATGGGAAGGCCCAGGTTCGCTGCGTTGACCAGGGAGGAGGACATGGCCGAAATCAGCATTTCGGGCAGCGGCCGCCGCAGCCACCAGCGGGTGAGGGCAACGTAGAGGCCCGCGGTGGCCAGTGCGCTGGCTGCGGCAACCAGCAGCGGCAGGGAGAAGACCGTGGGCAGGTCGGCTTCGCTGAGCGTGGTCAGCAGCAGCGCAGGGGAGGCGACAAAAAAGGCCAGCCGGCTGAGGACGGTCTGGGCGTTCCCGCCCAGCACGCCGAGGCGGCCGATCGCATAGCCGGTGAGGATGATGATCCAGACAACGGCGAATCCGGTGAGTACCCCCAGCACCGGAAGCCGTTATCCGGCGTGCGCGTGTGAGGGCGAGGGGTCTCCGGAGCTGCCGGGGTCCGTGGCGTTGCCCAGGACGCTGGTGTTGTCCAGGGCCAGCGGGGGCCGTTCGGTGCCTGCCGTGACGGCTTCCGCGGGATCGGTTCCCAGTTCCAGGATGCGGTTGGCGGAGTTCACATGGACCACGGTGGGAACAAAGCTGCGGGCCTCGTCGGTGGTCATGTCGGCGTAGGTGATCAGGATGACGGTGTCGCCCACGTTCACCAGGTGGGCTGCGGCACCGTTGATGCCCAGCACGCCGGAGCCGCGCTCGCCCGCGATGGTGTAGGTCTCCAGCCGGGCGCCGTTGGTGACGTCCACAATGGAAACCAGTTCACCGGGGAGGATGTCGGCGGCTTCAAGGAGATCGAGGTCTACCGTCACCGAACCTACGTAATGCAGGTCGGCATGGGTCACCGTAGCGCGGTGAATCTTGGACTTAAACATTTTCCGGTTCATCGCGGATAAGTCTACGCCGATTACGGCGGACTTCGAGCCCCAGGGGTTGACAGGGTCTCCGCCTGGGCCGGCGGAGGAACTCCCGCCGTTATTGGAGCGGGCGACGGGAATCGAACCCGCGTATCAAGCTTGGGAAGCTAGCGCTCTACCATTGAGCTACGCCCGCAGCGACCGAAGGGATCCGGCGCAGTTCCTAACTCTACATGGAACCGCACGGTTACCGAATTCTTCGCCCCGTACGCCGCCTACTGTGTTGCGCGGGGTGCCTGGCCTGATGTGCTGCCGTCCCCGCGGTCCCCGTTGCCGTCGTCGGACGCCGCATAACCGGTATCCTGCCCGCTGCGGGCCCGGTCAACGAGCTCGCGCCAGCGGCCCTTGACCTGGCGTTCGGGAATGGTGACGGCGGCCGGACCCACTGAAATCTCGTAGGTGAAGCGGTCCGCTTCTCCGTCTGCGGATTCGGGCGGATCCTGCAGCAGCGGCAGCCAGCGTTCCTGCGCCTCCTCGGAGCTGACCTGCGTGCTCCACGTGCGCTGCATGCCCGCGAAGCCGCCGCTGCGCACTACAACCAGTCTCATACCATGACGTTAACCTCTTTCCATGCGGCCTGCACAGCAGAAGTTTCCTCGGATCCGGCGCCGTACCGTTTTTCGGCCGCCGTGAGCGTGGCTGCGCCGAAGACGGCGAAGGTGGCGTCGGCGGGGAAATTCCGCTCGGTGATGGTGTCGTACCAGATCTGCCCGGCCCGTTCCCAGGCATACCCGCCCAGTGCCGCGGCAACCAGGTAGAAGGCACGGTTGGGGATGCCGGAGTTGATGTGCACCCCGCCGTTGTCCGCCGTGGTGGAGACGTAACCGTCCATCGAGTCCGGCTGCGGGTCCTTGCCGAGCACGTCGTCGTCGTAGGCCGTGCCGGGAGCCTTCAGGGAACGCAGGGCGTGCCCGCCCACCTGGGCCGTGAACAGTCCCTCGCCTACCAGCCAGCTGGCGCTGCCGGCGTCCTGGCCCAGCAGCTTCTGCTCCACCAGGACGCCGAAGACATCGGCCACGGATTCGTTCAACGCGCCGGCCTGGTCCCGGTAGGTGAGCTGGGCGGTGTACTGGATCAGTCCGTGCGTGAGTTCGTGCCCGATGACGGTGAGGGATTTGCTGAAGCGCTGGAACACTTCGCCGTCGCCGTCGCCGAGGACCATGCGGGAGCCGTCCCAGAAAGCGTTGTCATAGTTGTGCCCGTAGTGGACCGTTGCGTCCAGCGCCCGTCCGGCGCCGTCGAGGGAGGAACGGCCGTAGGCGTCGCTGAAGAGCCGGTAGGTGGCGCCCAGCCCGTCGTACGTCTCGTCCACGGCCGGGTCTCCCGTGGGTGGCTGGCCCTCGGAGCGCACTACGGTGCCGGGCAGCTCCTCCAGGCCGAGGGCATCGGAGATGGAGCGGCGCAGCGAGGGGGCGAAGGCGGTGCCCGCGGGTCGGGAGGGCACCTGGTGCGGCACCGAGCGTGCCGCTTCCACGCTGCCAATGGCGGTCAGGGTACGCCGTGCCGCCGCGGCGGCCGTGGCCCGGGAAGGGTCCGCCGCGAGGCGGGCCAGCAGATACGGCGGAACAATGGAACAGGTCGGATGAGTCGCGCTCGAGTTGGTCACGGTACAGCCCTCCTTGTGAGGTTCCCCAGCGTAGGCTCCACCACTGACACTGCAAGGGCCGGGCCCGGAAAACCGCCATCAAATGGCCATAACGCAACCTAACGGGCCCGTTTTGGGTCCGACAGCGCACTCAACCCGGGATCAACCCGGGATCAGTCCTCCGTGCGCTCCGGCCGGACCGAACCATCCTGCGCCTGGGCAGCGGTCTGTTCGTAGGCGGCCACCAGGGACGCGACGACGTCGGGGCCGATTTCCAGCCCCACCTCGTGGCCCGGGTTGACGGACATGCCGTAGCCCGGCGCGATGCTGCGGATGGTGGCTTCCCCGCTGGCCTTGACCACCACGGGGGCTGCTTCGCGGAGCTGGGCCGGGATGCGGTCCGCCGAGGTGAAGGTGGCGGCAACGGAGTATTCGGAATCCGGGGCCTTCAGCACCACTGCCTGGAAAGTGGACGGATCGTCCTCCTTCACCAGCCGTCCCACGCTGAGCAGTTCCGAGGTCCAGATGACGGACATGACCTCGCGGTTGCTGATGCGTCCCTCCCGCCCGGCGGTGATGGCTTCTTCCAGCGCCGCTCCGGGGGCCGGGGCGTCCTCATGCGCCAGCGGCATTGCCGGGATGTCGGGGGTGTTGTCCGGTTCCATGGTGGACTCCTTGGAAAGATCGGGGCCAAAACCACAAGTCTGGCACACCCAGCGGATACGGTGGTGGGCATGGAACCGAACGGGAACACCCGCAGCCTCGAAGCCGGCATCGAACGCGATTTCAGCGACAAGATGAGTTACGGGTCCTACCTCGCCCTCGATGAGCTGCTCTCCGCCCAGCATCCGGTGAGCCGGCCGGAGCACCATGACGAGATGCTGTTCATCATCCAGCACCAGACCTCCGAGCTCTGGCTGAAGCTGGTCCTGCATGAACTCCTCGCCGTCCGGGAGCGGCTGCAGGCCGATGACCTGCGCTCAGCCATGAAGGGCATTGCCCGGATCAAGCACATCCAGCGCTCGCTGACCGAGCAGTGGTCCGTGCTGGCCACCCTGACTCCGTCCGAATATGCGCAGTTCCGCGGCGATCTGGGCGCGTCCAGCGGATTCCAGTCCTACCAGTACCGTGCCGTGGAGTTCCTGCTGGGCAACAAGAACGAAGCAATGATCGCGGTCTTCTCCGCCGACCCGCAGGCCTCCGCCCTGCTCTCGGGACTGCTGTCGCAGACCAGCATCTATGACGAGTTCATCCGCTACCTGCACCGCCGCGGCTACGCGGTGGACCCCGCGCTGCTGGAGCGCGACGTCCGCAAGGCCCACGTCCACAACGACTCGCTGCTGGACATCTTCAAATACGTCTACGAGAACCATGAAGCGAACTGGGACATCTACGAGGCCTGCGAGGAGCTGGTGGACCTGGAGGACAATTTCCAGCTGTGGCGTTTCCGGCACCTCAAAACAGTGGAGCGCACCATCGGCATGAAACGCGGCACCGGCGGCTCCAGCGGTGCGGGATTCCTGCGCAGGGCGTTGGAGCTCACGTTTTTCCCGGAGCTCTACGCCGTGCGGACGGAAATCGGCCGCTAGGGCATGCGCTATTTTTGAAGAGTGCTGATTTCTGACCGCGATATCCGAGCCGAGATTGCCGACAACCGGATTGCCCTGGACCCCTATGACCCCGCAATGGTCCAGCCGTCCAGCGTCGATGTGCGCATCGACCGTTTCTTCCGGCTGTTCGACAACCATAAGTACGCCCACATTGATCCCTCGCAGGACCAGTCGGAGCTGACCCGGCTGGTGGAAGTGGCCCCGGATGAGCCCTTCATCCTGCACCCCGGCGAGTTTGTGCTGGGCTCGACCTACGAGCAGGTGACCCTGCCGGATGACATTGCCGCCCGCCTGGAGGGCAAGTCTTCCCTCGGCCGGCTGGGGCTGCTGACGCACTCGACCGCCGGCTTCATTGACCCGGGCTTCTCCGGCCACGTCACGCTGGAGCTCTCCAACATGGCCACCCTGCCGATCAAGCTGTGGCCCGGCTCCAAGATCGGCCAGCTCTGCTTCTTCCGGCTCAGCTCCCCGGCGGAGTTCGCCTACGGGTCCGGGCAGTACGGCAACCGTTACCAGGGCCAGCGCGGCCCGACGGCGTCGCGCAGCCACCTGAACTTCCACCGCACCGACGTCGGCGCCGGCGAGGACATCCCCCGCGGGGCGGACGTCAGCGCCTCCTAGCCGGACACCCCTGCCCGTCCTGGGGGACGGGCAGGGACGGGGCGGACAGTGGCGGGGCC
>NZ_JBNHFG010000029.1:0-33587 GCF_059090025.1 Arthrobacter sp. Y3224198 | reverse complement strand
CGGCCGGCTGCCCTGCTGCTGCTGGCCGCCGTGGCCGCCGTGCTGTGGGCCAACGGTCTGTGGACCGGCGGGCCGCTGGCCGGATCCTACGACAGGTTCTGGGAAGCCACCGTGGAGGTGCGCGCCGGCGGAATGGTCCTGGAGCTGACCTTGCGGGAACTGGTTAATGACGCGCTGATGGCCGTCTTCTTTTTCGTGGTGGGACTGGAGGTGCGCCGGGAATTCGCACTCGGAGAGCTGACCAACCGCTCCCGGGCAGTGGTCCCCGTAGTGGCCGCAGCGGCAGGCCTGGCCGTGCCGGCGGTGATCTTCCTGCTTTTCAACGCCGGCACGGACAACGCAGGTGCCTGGGGCGTGGTCATTTCCACCGACACCGCTTTCCTGTTGGGAGCCCTGGCCATCGCCGGGCCGAAGGTGCCCGGCCGGCTGCGGATTTTCCTGCTGACACTGGCTGTGGTGGATGACGTCGCCGCCCTGAGCATCATCGCCGTCGTCTACACCGACCACTTGGAACCCGTACCGCTGCTGCTCGGCTTCATCGGGCTGGCAGCGGTCTTCTGCACGCGCTACCTGCCCGCCGGCCGCGGGGCCGCCTACGCCGCACTGGCTGTCCTGACCTGGCTGGCCTTCTATGCCTCGGGGGTGCATCCGACCCTCGCGGGGGTGGGCATCGCTTTGCTCGTGCCGGTATTCGCGCCGGGCAGGCACCAGGTCGAACATGCGCTGGACCTCGCCCGGATCTTCCGGCAATCACCCAACTCCGGCTACGCCCGCGCCGCAGCGTCCAGCCTGCGGGAGTCCATCTCCATTAACGAACGCCTGCACAGCGCCTACACCCCCTACGTTGACTACCTCATCCTGCCGTTGTTCGCCCTGGCCAATGCCGGGGTCCGGCTGGACGGGGAAACCCTGGAAAGGACAGCGCAGTCCCCGCTGGCGTGGGGCATCGTCTGCGGCCTGGTGCTCGGGAAGTTCACCGGCATCTTCGGGGCAGCGGCCGTGCTGAAGCGGTTGCGGGTCGGTGAGTTCGGACCGGGCCTGACCCTGGGGCGTATTGCCGGCGGGGCCGCCTTGTCCGGGATCGGTTTCACCATTGCGCTTTTCATCATCGGCCTGGCCATCACGGACCCCGGCCTGCAGAACGAGGCACGGGTAGCCGTCCTGGCAGCTTCCGTCCTGGCCTTCGCCGCCGGGGCCCTCGTGTTCCAGGTGGTTGAGCGGCGCCGGCCGGCAGTTCCACCGGGGCAGGTCCTGGCACGCCCCGTCGACCCGTCCCGCGACCATGTGGTGGGCCCGCCGGAGGCACCGCTGACGCTGGTGGAATACGGCGACTACGAATGCCCGTTCTGCAGCAAGGCCACCGGCACCATCATGGAAGTCCGGGAGCATTTCGGCCCCCGGCTGCGCTACGTCTGGCGGCATTTCCCGCTCTCCCGCGTGCATCCGAACGCGGTTGCTGCCGCCCAGGCGGCGGAGGCTGCCGCCCGGCAGGGTCAGTTCCTGCCCTACAGTGCCCACCTCTTCGAGCACCAGGATGACCTGCTGCCCGAGGACCTGCTGCGCGCCGCCGAGGAAATGGGGCTGGACATGGAGCGGTTCGAGGCGGACCAGCGCTCAGCCGAGGTCAGCAACCGGGTGCTGGATGACGCCCTGGACGCGGAGTCCATGGACCTCAACGGCACACCCACGTTTTTTGTCGGCACCCGGCGGCACCACGGCCCGTACGATGCCGCCACGCTTATTACGGCACTGGAAGCCTCGGGACATTCCTGACCGGGACGCTCCGGTACTCTCCTAAGCTATGGGTCAGAAAATCTTGGTAACCGGCGCGGGCCGGGGCATCGGGGCGGCCATCGCAGCCGCCCTCGCGGAAGCCGGTCACAGCCTGGCGCTGCATACCGGGCACGACGCCGATGCGGCTCACCGGGTCGCCGCGTCCCTTCCCGGGACCGGACACGCCGTCGTCGTCGGTGACCTGTCCGACGCGGACGAATGCGGGCGGATCTTCGCTGAAGCGGTGGCGGCACTGGGCGGCCTGGATGTGCTGGTCAACAATGCCGGTGTGTTCCGTGCGCAGCCGGTGACGTCCGGGTCCTACACGGACTGGCAGCAGGCGTGGCGGCAGACCATCGACGTGAACCTGATGGCCCCGGCAAACCTGTCCCGGCTGATGACGGAGCACCTGATGCAGCGCCCCGAGGGGCCGGCCGGAGGGCGCCTGGTCAACGTGGGATCCCGCGGCGCCTTCCGCGGCGAACCGGAAAACCCGGCGTACGGCGCCAGCAAGGCGGCACTGCACGCGCTCACCCAGTCGCTGGCCGTGGCCCTGGCACCGCACGGCATTTTTGCTGCTGCCGTTGCCCCCGGCTTCGTGGACACCCGGATGGGCCGGCCGGCCCTGGAAGGTGAAAGCGGGGTCGCCATCCGGGCGCAGAGTCCGTTCAACCGCGTGGCCGAACCGGAGGAAGTGGCCGCCGCCGTGGCCTGGCTGGCCGCCGAGGCGCCGGTGTGGACCAGCGGCACCATCATCGACGTAAACGGCGCGTCCTACCTGCGCTGAGGCCGGTGTGGCAGTCCGGGCCCACCGCGGGACATGGAGTGCCTGTCCCGGGTGTGCGGCGGCTAGGCCTGCTGCGGCTGGCCGTTGCTGGCCGTGGTGCCGCCGTCCACCGGCAGGATCGCGCCGGTGATGAAGCGGGCGGCATCGGAGGCGAGGAACAGGATCGCATCGGCAACTTCGTCGGGCTGCCCGGCCCGGCCCAGGGCGATCCGTTCGGCGAACTTCGCTTTCTGCTCCTCGTCGTCCTTCTTGTCCTCCACCAGGTCGGTCCAGATCAGGCCCGGGGCTACGGCGTTGACCCGCACGCCGTCCTTGCCGTGGTCCAGTGCGACGGCGCGGGTGAAGTTGTTGACCCCGCCCTTGGCAGCGTTGTAGGGGCTCATGTTCCAGTCTGCGGCCATGCCCGATACCGAGGACGTGTTCACAATGCAGCCGCGGCTTTCGATCAGGTGCGGCATGGCGGCCTTGGTCCCGTAAAAGACGCCGGACAGATCGGTGTCGATGACCCGGTGCCATTCCTCGACGTCGGTCTCCTCCACCGGGCCCTGGGTCAGGGTGCCTGCATTGTTCACCAGGATGTCCAGGTGCCCGTGGGCCGCAACGGTGTCTTCCACCAGCTTGCGGACGTCGTCCCAGTTGGCGGAATCGGCGACGACGGCGGTGCCGCGGCCGCGCGGCAGGGCAGCGGCGGTTTCGGTGATTTTTTCGGCGACCGTATCGGTGAGGACCACGGTGGCTCCTTCGGCGGCGAATCCTCGCGCCGTGGCCTCGCCGATGCCGGATCCGGCGCCGGTGACAATGACGACTTTGCCTTCAAAACGGTTGTCCATGTGCAAGCCTTCCTCGTGTCTAAGCAGGGTGCCAGCGGTAATGCCAGTCCTTACGAACCTATCACCGGCCGTTTTTGCGCCTCCTCGAGTTCATCATCCACATACCGGGGTGCGGCTGCACGGATGCCCGCCCCCACCATCACGACGGCGGACGCGATCAGCACCGCCAGCGGCAGCGTCCAACTGCCCGAAACATCGTGCAGCGCGCCGATGGCGAACGGTCCCAGCGCGGCAAGCAGGTACCCCACCGGCTGGATAAAACCGGACAGCCTGGCCGTTACCCGCGGTTCCTTGGACCGGGCGGTGATCAGCGCCAGGGCCGTCGGGAACGCGAACCCGCCGACCCCGAGCAACAGGGCCCAGATCCAGGGCAGGGTTCCCGGTGCCAGCAGGAGCCCGCTGTAACCGGCGGCCATGCACAGGCCCAGCCCCACAATGTAGGAACGCAGCCGGGGCGACCGGGCCACCAGCACCGGCATGATCAAACCTCCCGGAATCCCAAGGGCCGCGATGATCGCTGCCATCAGCCCGGCCTGGGCCTGGTCGAGCCCGGCGTCGCGGTAGATCTGTGCCGCCCAGCCGAACTGCACATAGGCGTGCATGGACTGGACGCCGAAGAAGATACTGAGGGCCACGGCCGTCCGGGAAGAACGCATCCGCGTCCGGGTGCCCTTTCCCCGGGGCACCGCAACTACCGGCTCGCGGCCTGCCCGCAGGGCAATAACGGCCCAGGGGATGAAGGCCGCCCCGGCCACCGCGCCCCACAGCCCCAGGCTGAGCCGCCAGCCGTCGGGTCCGGTGCCTGCCAGCACTCCACCCAGCAGCAACGGCAGGGTGGCGCCCAGGGCCAAGGTGGTGCCGTAGATGGAATTCAGCGCCGCCAGGTTCCGGCCGCCGTGCCGTTTGATGAAGGCCGGGACAAGGATATTGCCCACGGCCATGCCCGCGAAGGCCGCAACGGTAAGGCCCATGAACAGCACCGCGTTGCCCACCAGGGCACGGGCCAGCAGCCCGAAAGCGACCAACGCCAGTGCCAGGACTATGGCCCCGTTGACCCCGGCCTTGCGGGACACGGCGACGGCGAGCGCTCCCACCGCGGCGAACGTCAGGCCGGGCAGGGCCGTGAGGACGCCGGCGGCGGTGGCGTCCAGCCCCAGTGCGGCCTGCAGCTCGGCCAGGACCGGGCCGATCGACGACGCGCCCGGGCGAAGGTTCACCGCCACCAGCACCACGGCGGCGGCCACCAGCCAAAAGGGCAGGGACCCGCTCCGGTCGGCGGTTCTGTCAGTGGTCCTCCGGGTCTGGCTCATCCGAGTACTTCTATCACGGTCTAGGAGTAAGGCGCGGGTTCCTCTGCCGGGATGATGACAAACGCCGTGGCCGTGTCCGGAGCGATCTCGGTCATGCCGGCGTCGACAATCAGCGGACCGGCACCGGGGCCCTGCGATATTGCGGCAAACTCTTCCCCCGGGATAAAGCGGACGCCGGCGGGCCACCCTGACTCAGCCCAGGCCAGCTGCTCAGCGAACGGCAGCTCCAGGTACCAGGACAGCAGGGCGTGGGCGGCCTGTGCAGACGCTTTGCCGGTGGACATCTCCAGATCCGCGTTGAGCACCACTACCGGAGCCCCTTCCGGCGAGGCGGCAGGCTTCTCGTCGGGCAGCTGCGTCCCGGAAACCTGCAGCTTGGCCAGGGCCTTGGGCATCTGTTCATAGGTCACCGGCTCAAAGGCCATGGCCTGTGCACTGCCCACTGTGACCGCGCCCGACGGCGCGGCGGCCGCGAGCCGGGAAAAGGTGGTGGGATTGGCGCGGCGGACGGTCTTGGTGAACCGTCCGTAGAGCCAGTTCTCCCATGCCTCGCTCTCCTCGGTGGCCGCATACGCGCGGACGCTGGCCACCGCTGCGGCTGCCACGGCGTCGCGGTGCGCGGCCGGGGCGGTTTTGTCCACAAGCAGGACGATGGGCTGGACTTTGTCGAACGGCTGCATGGTCCCAGTTTTTCACGCCCGGGAGCCGTTGGCAGGACAAGGCGCGGCGCCCGGCCCGCCGGTACGCCCGCCGGGGATACTGGGTCTATGAGCACTGACACCACTGCCCGCAGCGACTGGCTCCGTTTCAGGGAGGATCGCAACGCGTCCCTGGCCAAGGAGCACGGATGGCTGAGCCTGACCGGTTTTTTCTGGCTGCCGGGTTCCCCCGCCAAGCTTCCGGGCCTGCCCGGCCTGTGGTCCGCATCCGACGGCGGGGCGGTGCTGGAGGCTGCTGACACGGACGGGCTGCACCTGGTCGACTCCGGCGAACCGGCATCCGGCCGGCTGGCCGCACGGCTCGACGACGAGGAATCGCTGCTCTGGGTCGGGTTCCAGGCCGGGCACGATGGAGCCGGGCACGGAGGGGATGTGGTGGTGGAACTTGCCCGCCGCGCCGGGCGGTACGCGGTGCGTCCCCGAGACGCTTCCTCGCCGGTGCTGGCGTCCTTCCGCGGGGTGCCCGTCTACTGGTACGCGCCGGAGTGGGTCCTTTCCGGCATCTTCGAGCCGTACCGGCAACCGGTGGACGTGCCCATCCGGACCGCCCATCCTGAGGTGCCCGGGGTCCACCGTTCCGTCGGCGAGGTGGCCTTCTCCTTGCCCGGGGACCAGGCCGTGCAGCGGCTGCAGGTGGCCTCGTCCGGGCGGGGCAGCCTGACGCTCACCTTCCACGACGCGACCAACGGCGCCTCGACGGCAGGCTGGCGGAGCCTGACCTTCCCCGCGCCGGCCGCCGGCACGAGGGAGCGGGGCCCGGTAGTCCTGGACTTCAACCGGGCCGTGAACTACCCCAGCGCTTTCACCCCGTTCGGCACCTGCCCCATGCCGGTCGACGGCAACCGGGTTGCCGGGCCCGTGGAGGCAGGCGAAAAGCGCCCGGACGCAGCTTGACCCTGCTCTGGCGGCCGCGGGAGCCAATGTTGGCGCTCCCCCTGCCGCTGGCCGGACCGCGGCGGTAGCGTTGCCGCCATGAGCGATCGTCAACCCCAGCGGCACAGCTCCGAAAAGGCTCCCAACGGCCCTGTCCCGGTACCGAAACGCGGTGCGGGGAAGGGTACTGCCGCTGCCCGCGACGCGGAAAACCAGTGGCAGGCCATGGAACGCGAAGGCGGCTTGTTCACCGTGGCGGAGATGGCCCAACGGCTGGGGTTCGGCGGCGGCCCGAATGCCATGGCACGCCAGCTCACCGGCAAGGGCAGAATCCTGGCCGTGCAGCGGAACGGCCACTTCCTGTATCCCGGGTTCCAGTTCGATTCCGACGCCCCGCGGGTGATCCCCGCGGTCAAGGATGTCATCCGGATGGGCCGTTATGCCGGGTGGCCGGATGAGCAGATCGCTCTCTGGTTCTACACCCCCAACCGGCAGCTCTCCGGCAAACGTCCGGTGGACGTGCGGGAGAACGAGGAGCAGCTGCTGAGCGTAGCGGAGGAGAACATTTCAAAGTAGCCCGGTATGGCAACAGCAGGGGTAGTTCTCCCCATCGACGTCCCTGTATTCCGTGTTGGACACTTCAGGTATGAAAAGCGCTGGCACCAAGATGCAGTCAACTCCTGCCGAGACGTGCCCGGCGCCATGACCCGGTTCACCACACCCCTCATCTCGCGGATGCTCACGGTATCCGCCCTAACCCTTGCCTTGGGAGGCTGTGCCAATAACCCCTCGAAAGCCGAGGCTGACCGGCCCGCAAACCCGGCCTCGGATATAGAAGCCACCCTGCAGTCGCTAATGGAAGAAGGCGGCGCAGGCACTTTGGACATCCGTTATCTTCGGGAGGAGTCGTGCCTCGCGGAGGAGCGCGTTGAAAACACCGAGGTGGAAACCCGGTGGGTCGGAGAAATCTCGGGTCAGGCAGCGCCACCGGAAACACCCGATACCGTGCTCGACGGCATATCGGCCCACCTCCAAGGTGAAGGGTGGGAGCTGAAGGAGGAGTAGCCCGCCTCAGGCCCGGCGGAAGCGCAGGGTCACCAGTTCGAAGGGCCGCAGCCGCAGGACCGGTCCGCCATCTCCCGGCGCCGGGCCGGACAGCGCATCGGATTCCACCGTCCGCTCCAGTAGGTCGGTGGCTTCCACCGCGGTGTAGTCGAAGTCCACCTCCAGCCGCGCTTCCGCCCGGGTACCGTGCGCTTCGTAGAGCCGGACCACCACGTCCCCGCTGCGGTCTTCGGCCAGCTTGACCGTCTCCACCACCACCGCGGGGTTGCTGACGGAAACCAGGGCCGGCAGCTGTTCCTCCGCTACACCCGGGACCGTACGCAGCGGCAGGTTCAGCCGGTATCCTTCGGCGACGGCGTCGGGGATGCCGGACGCCGGGCGGAGCGAATACCGGAACCGGTGTAGCCCTTGGTCGGCCTCCGGGTCCGGAAACAGCGGTGCACGCAGCAGCGAGAGCCGCAGCATGGTGCAGGGCCGTCCGTCCACCACCTCCCGGAAGGTGTCGTGTCCGTAGGTGGAATCGTTGGCTACGGCGACGCCGAATTCCGGCTCGCCCACGTGGATCCAGCGGTGTGCCACGGTTTCGAACCGGGCAGCGTCCCAGGAGGTATTGGCGTGGGTGGGCCGGAAAATGTGTCCGAACTGGATTTCCGACGCCGCCCGGTCCGCGTGCACGTCCAGGGGGAAGGCCAGCTTGAGCAGTTTCTGCCGCTCGTGCCAGTCCACTGCCAGGTCCAGATCCACGGCCGAGCCGTCCGGGCTGAGGGAAATCCGCTGGGTCATCCTCGAGTCGCCGAAGGAGCGCTCGATGGCCACCACCCGCCCGTTGTCCTCAAGAGAGACGGACTCCGGCTGCCCCAGGCCGGTGCCGCTGAACCGGTAATGCGCGTCCAGGTCCCAGGCATCCCACTGATTCGGGGTGTCGCGGAAGAGCTGGAACAGGTTCCCCGGCCGGCCGGGCGGGAACACCTCACGGCCGGACCCGGACTCGATCAGCGACGTAAACAACCCGTCCGCACAGACGTGCAGTTGCAGCCGGTCGCTGCTGATCCGCCATCCCCCGTCCACAGGTGTCCATGTCCACCCCGCGGACTCCGGTGCCGGCCGGGCGCCCGACGGCGGGACCCCCTGCACCGGGTAGGGGCCCCCATTCAGCACGGCGGTGTGAGGTCCTTCGCCCAGCAGGGCTCGCGCCGCGTTATCGATCAGGACCTCCAGTTCCGCGGCCACGCGCGCATGGTTCCGCTCGGCCTCCTGATGGACCCAGGCAATGGAGGTGCCGGGCAGGATGTCGTGGAACTGCTGCAGGAGCACGGCCTGCCAGGCAAGTTCCAACTTCCGGTAGGGGTACGCGGCGCCGGCCCGGACGGCTGCGGCAGCGCACCACAACTCGGCTTCATGCAAGAGGGCCTCGCTGCGCCGGTTGCCTTTTTTGGTGTTGGCCTGGCTGGTGTAGGTGCCGCGGTGGAACTCCAGGTACAGCTCTCCAGACCAGACCGGCGGGTCCGCCAGCTCCGCCTCGGCCGCCGTGAAGAACTGCTCGGGACTGGACAGCTGAACCGCCGGGGACCCTTCCAAAGACTGCGTGCGGTGCACTGCGGCAAGCATTTCCCGCGTCGGCCCGCCACCGCCGTCGCCCCAGCCGAACGGCACCAGGGAGGTGTTCGCGAACCCCTTTTCGGCGAACTGGCGCTGGGCCTTGGCCAGTTCGCGGCCGGACAGCTCGGAATTGTAGGTGTCCACCGGCGGGAAGTGCGTGAACAGCCGGGTGCCGTCGATGCCCTCCCAGAGGAAGGTGGAATGCGGCATGGTGTTCGTTTCGTTCCAGGAAATCTTCTGCGTCAAAAACCAGCGCGATCCCGCCGCCCGGGCGATCTGCGGCAGGGCGGCCGAGTACCCGAAGGAATCCGGCAGCCACACCACCTCGGGCTCGACCCCAAGCTGTTCCATGAAGAACCGTTTGCCGGCCACGAACTGGCGGGCCAGGGACTCTCCGGAGGGCATGTTGGTGTCCGATTCCACCCACATTCCACCGGTGGGGACAAACCGTCCCCCGCGTACCCGCTCTGCCACCCGGGCGAACAACTCCGGATAGTACTCCTGCAGCCAGGCATACTGCTGGGCTGAGGAGGCGGTAAAAACGAACTCCGGATCGGTGTCCATCAGTTCCAGGACATTCACGAACGTCCTGGCTACCTTCCGGACGGTTTCCCGTACAGGCCACAGCCAGGCCGAGTCGATGTGGGCATGCCCGACGGCGTGTACCCGGTGCGCGCTGGCGTACGCCGGGGAGAAGAGCGCCGGTGCCAGCTGCCTCCGCGCGGCGGCTGCGGTGCCGGGGAGGTCGGCCGGATCGGTGGCCGTGACGGCCCGTTCCAGTGCCCGCAGGATCTCATACCGGCGGGGCAGGTCCATCGGCAGTTCATGCATCAGCCCGTTCAACGTCCAGAAGTCCTGCGCCAGGTTCCAGACCCCGGCATCCAAGAGGCCGACGTCGGCGGCCCGGACGGCGTACAGCGGCGTATGGCCCGCCGTCGCCCGGTCCCCCAGCGGCGTGGGGGCAAAGGTGAACCCGGCGGCAATGTCGGGATTGGCGGCCGCCTCGACGTAGAACTCGAAGGACTCCCCGGGCCGCCGGGGCAGGGGAACGTGCAGGTTGCGCGGCTCCACTGCCTTCACGATGCGTCCGTCCGGTGCATAGACCAGGGCTTCGGCGGAGAAGCCGGGACCGCCGCCGGAGAACCCCAGATCAAGCAGCAGTTCGGCGCGGTTCCCGTCCCGCAGCTCCCAGCCGGCCGGCACCGTACCGGAAACCCGGAACCAGGCGGTGCCCCAGGGCGGTCCCCAACGCGTGCCGGCCGGCGCGGGCCGGTAGTCGCGTCCCACCGCCAGGGAGAACGGCACCGGCTCCCCCGGCGCTTCCCAGACCGCCAGCTCCACCGGTTGCCGGTTCCGCCAGGCTCCCCTGGCGAGCCGGTCGCGCAGGAACCGGTTGATCCGGGCTTCAACCAGTTCACGGTTATCGTGCATGCGGCTGCCCTCGTTCCGTCCATTGCCGGCAGGTCCGCCTGACGCTAGTACATGGAGAGGGTTTGCTCCATGGGTGGGGCCCGCCGGGAAGGGTCAGAGGCCGATGGCGGTTTCCATTTCCCGGACAAAGTCCTCGGTTTCGGCGGCATTGCGGAATCCGTAGGACACTTCCCGCACCGCTTCCTCCCGGGTCCGCGGAACGGCGTGGTATTTCGCCGCAGGGAAACTGGCCGGCTCGCTGACCGGTTCCACCAGCGGTTTGGCGTTCAGCCGGGCGAACTGGCGAAGTGTCGGGTCAATGCGCCACTGCCCGGTCTCCACCCAGAAGTGGTCACCCATCCCCGAACTGCCGCTCGCCACGCGTACGTCTTCCAACCCGGCGCGGGCCAGCAGCCACGCCAAGGTGAAGGACGTTGGAGCCCCCAGCCCCGATCCGTAGGGAATGTGGCCTTCGGCTACGGCTGCTGCGAGCTCTGCATATCGGGTGGCGTCCTGGCGGGTGAATGTCTGCATACCTCCATGATCCCAGCAGCCGGAAGGGTGCGCTGCCGGACCAAGCTGGCCGGAACCGCTACGAGGCCGCGGCGCCGGGTTCCCGGCGGGGGCCCTCCGGCCGCATCCTGGCGGTGGCGCGGCGCACGTACGGATCCCGTTCGGCGTTCTGCAGCAGCCGGTCGAAGTCCGCCAGCCCCACATCCGAGCATCTGAAGGTCAGCCGGGCCTCGGGCCGGCTTCCGGCCGGGGTGGCCTTGCGCCTGCCGGTGAGGGCAATACGCAACTGGCCGCCGGCGCCGTCGTTGACCTGCAGCTGCCGTGTCGCAGCCAGTTCACGCACCCCCTTGGCGTCCACTGCGGGGGCGTTGTAAAAGTACTCGCGCACCACCCGGGTCAGGGATTCCGCGTCAGCGCGGTCCTGGCGCGGCCACCGTACCAGCTTGTCGGTCGCGGCCTGCACCGGATGCAGGACAAAACCGAAGCCGATCAGGACCGTCACCAGGTCACCGCCGCCCAGGAAAAGAAACAGCATGGCGGCCATGCTCAGGCCCGCGACGGTCCGCAGCGAATGGTTCCGCCGGGGACTCAGCGGTATCGGGACCAGGACGGGGTTGGTCTGTGCCGGCATCAGGACCAGCCCCCTTTCAGTCCGGCCAAGGCCTCCGCCTCATGGGCCAGCCGTGCCGCTTCATGCAGCTGACGGTCATACAGGCTGCGGCCGTGGAGCAGCGGATCCTGCTCCACGCCTGCCTCAAGCAACCGCAACCTGTTCCGGTGGCTTTCCGCGGCCTGGGCGAGCTTCAGCTGGGATTTGGAACTTGTTAGCTTGTGCATCAATTCCTCCACACGGGATTCCTTGGCACGGACAACGTCAAAGTGGTGACGGGCCGTGGCTTCGATGCGCGCCGCCAGCTCATGCATACGGCGTGCGGTTGAGGCGAGGGCGACAGCCTGGCCTTCAGCCAGCTGCTCCTCCGCAATAACTGTTTCCAAGCTGCGCAGCCGCGTTTCATAGGACCGCGTGACGGCGCTGTAGTGCCGTAACACCTCCCACGCTGCGCGGACCTGGTTCCGGAGCACCTCCTGGCTGGATGACGTGGCGGCAATCGCGGCGTCAAGCCGGTCACAGGTCTCCGTGTAGCTGTCCGCGGGCTGCGGATTTCCAAACTGCGCGTGCGCGATCCGACGGACCCGTCTGAGGTTTTCGCCCACAGCTGCCTCTCTCATTTCCGTTCAGGAAGAGTTGCCGGTACGCGGCGCTGGGTTACAGCACTTTCCCGATATTCTTCCGCTCATTACTCCCCCAGCCAAGGCCTTCATCCCTCCGGAAGCTCCCGGGCCAGCCGGTCCAGTTCGACGGAGGTGTCCTGCACCATCCTGTCCGCGGTGGCAATGAGGCCCTCCAGGTTGGTTTTCCCGGCATTGTCCGAGGCAATGCTGGCTGCCGGCAGCAGATCCGTTTGGATACGGACGTACCGGTCGCCCAGAATCAGCTGCAGGCAGTCACGGACCAGCTGCCCGGGACCGCTGAGCACCATGGAGAGGTCCTTCGCCAGTTCCTGTAATTCCGGAGTCTGCTGCGTCTGCTCGGCTCCCAGCCGCAGGCCGGCATTCCGTGCCCCGGCACTGGTTCCGGTACCCAGCGACACCAGCAGGACGCCGTCGGCCGCTGCAGGCAGCACGGAACCGAGCGAGTATCCCAGCACGGCCGGATCGTCCGCGGCCAACCCTCCGTCCACCAATTGCCGCTCCGTGCCGCCGGGGTCCGTGTAGGGCACCGCCGGAAAATAGCGGGGAAGCGATGCGGTCGCCTGTGCGGCCAGGGCCATGGGGGCGTCGCCGAGGAGGGACTGATCCAGCCCGCCGCCGGCAAAATGCAGCGCCTCGGTATGGGCAAGGTCGCAGGTGGTGACGGCTACCGGACGGACCGCCCCGGACAGGGACTGGGTGCCGAGAGCCTCGTCCAAATAGTGCTTCAGCGGTCCGGCTGAATACCGCGGCGACCCCGCAGGCTGCTCCTCTGCCTGCTCGGGAAAAATCTCGGCGGCACTGTCCAGGTTTAGTTGCCGGACCTCGTCCGCGCTGTAGGGGCGCCCGCCGTGCGGGGATGACACCAGTGCCAGGGCAGCCATGCCTCCAGCGGAAGTTCCCACCACCAGGTCAAAGAGGTCCGCCGTCCTCTGTCCTGCCTGTTCCTCCAACGCGGTCAGCCAGGTCAGCGGAATAATCCCGCGGATGCCGCCGCCGTCGATCGAAAGAATGCGAAGCATATGACGGCTCCTGACGGCGGCTGCGGTGGTCCGGTCCCATTAACCCTGCCCGGCGGCGGCGTACCCGGTCAATGGAAGAGGGCGTTTCCGGCACTCCCGGCGGACGGGAGGTGTGGCAGACCGCGGGCATGGAAATCCGGCCAGCCTGCCCGCGATCGCCAGGCCGGGGACTTTTGCTTACCGGACCATCCTTCCGGCACTAGTCGACGTACCGCAGCCCGGCGGCCTCCAACGGTGCGCGCATGGAATACATGTCCAGCCCGAGTTCCCCCGCGGCCAGTCGTTCGCGTTTGGCGGCCTCGTTGTCCTCACGTTTCCGGGCCGCGTCGGCCACCTCGCCGGCACGTTGGGCCGGAACCACCACCACTCCGTCCACGTCTGCAACGACCACGTCGCCGGGGTTGACCAGCGCGTTCGCGCACACCACCGGAACATTGACGGAACCCAGGGTCGCCTTGACGGTGCCCTTGGAGTTGATGGCACGCGAGAACACCGGAAAGTCCATGTCCTGCAGCGCTGCGGCATCCCTGCAGCCGCCGTCGATCACCAGGCCGACGCCCCCTCTGGCACGCACCGAGGTGGCCAGCAGCTCGCCGAAGAAACCGTCTTCACACTCCGTCGTGCAGGCGGCCACCAGCACGTCGCCCGGTTGCAGCTGTTCAACCGCCACGTGGAGCATCCAGTTGTCCCCGGGCTGCAGCAGCACGGTCACGGCAGGACCGTACAACCGGGCGCCCGGATAGACCGGCCGCATATAGGGGCGCATCAACCCAAGTCTGCCCATCGCTTCGTGCACGGTACTGGTGCCGTACGGGGAAAGGGCCTCAATGTCCGCCTTCGGGGCGCGGGTGATGCTGCGCCGGACCACTCCGAGTTCATGCATTGGTGCTGCTCCTTTGGCGTTCATGGCCCTGCCGGATCAGCAGGGCGTCCAGGCGCGGGTACACCGCGCGGGCATTGTGCTCGTGGATGTCGCCGAGCTCCTCGCCGGTCAGCCCTGCGTGGGCCAGGTAGCGTCCGGTGTCGTCAAAGTTGAAACCGGTGCATGGGTCAACATCCCGCACGGCTCCGATCATTTCCGAAGCGAACAGGATGTTCTTCGTGGGAATGACTTCCAGCAGGAGCTCAATGCCTGGCTGGTGGTAGACGCAGGTATCAAAGAACACATTGTTCAGCAGGTGCTCTTCCAACGGCGGTTTGCCCAGGGCCATGGCAAGGCCGCGGAATCGTCCCCAGTGATACGGAGCCGCGCCGCCGCCGTGCGGAATGATGAATTTCAGATCAGGGAAGTCCGCGAACAAATCGCCTTGGATCAGCTGCATCACCGCCGTGGTGTCCGCATTGAGGTAGTGCGCTCCCGTGGTGTGGAAGGCGGGATTCGCGCTGGTGCTGACGTGGGTCATCGCCGGCAGGCCGTATTCCACCATCTTTTCGTAGATGGGATACCAGGATCGGTCCGTCAGCGGCGGCGAGGTCCAGTAGCCGCCGGAAGGATCCGGGTTCAGGTTCAGCGCCACGGCCCCGTAGTCCCGGACGCAGCGTTCCAGTTCCGGGACGCAGGTGGCCGGGTCCACGCCCGGCGACTGCGGCAGCATCGCGGCTGGGACAAACCGGTCCGGGAACAGCCGGCTGACGCGGAAACAAAGCTCGTTGCAGATGGCCGCCCACTGCGCCGAGGTGGAGAAATCCCCCACATGGTGAGCCATAAAGGAGGCCCGGGGTGAAAAGACGGTCAGGTCGATTCCGCGCTCGTCCATCTGGCGCAGCTGGTTGGCCGCTACGCTCTCGCGCAGCTCGTCGTCGCTGATCGCCGGGCCGGCCGGGTCCGGGGCCGCCAGGGCCGTATCGGCGAGCGCGGCAACTTGGCTGTCTCGCCAGGCACCCAGGGCCGGGGGTGCCGTGGTGTAGTGCCCGTGGCAATCGATGATCATTGGATCTCCTCCTCGGCTGCTGCCGCCCCGGTATTCCAGAGGCGGCGCGGAATCAGAACGTCGCCGGCCATGATCAGCCGCGCGGTGCGCAGCAGGGCGGATTTAGTGACGGCGCCGGACGGATCCAGCCCGAGCTCAATGCTGAATTCGCCGGACGGGTGCTCCACCGAGACCGTGACGTCCCCGGCGGTCAGCGTGCACATGTTCCGGGCGACGCTCCCCTCCAGGACGCAGGCCGTGGCGGCGGTTACCGCGGCCAGGACGCCGATCGACTCATGGCAGACGTGCGGGATAAAACTGCGGGTATTAATGCTTCCGCCGTGGACGGGGGCGGACACCAACGTCATTTTCGGGTAGTTCTTCGCTGAAACATCCCCCAGGCCCATCAGTTGGCCACAGTGCAGCCGCAACCTTTCCAGCTTCTGCTTCAGCTCGGTATCCAGGTTCAGGTCCGCTGCCGATTCGTAGCCGCTGCGGCCCAGATCGGCGGCGCGGACTATGACCAGCGGCTGTCCGTTGTCGATGCAGGTCACTTCCACGGGCCCTACCCCGTCGAGGTCCACCGTGTCGGCGGGGCTGCCGGTGGGCAGCAGGGCGCTGCACACCGAACCGGCCGTATCCAGGAAGTTGATGGTGACGGGGGCGGCGGTGCCGGGCACCCCGTCTATGGACACCTCCCCGGCATATTCCACGTACCGGCCGTGTTCTCCCCGCGGGGTGGGGATGCTGATCTCGGCCACCATCCCGGTGTTCAGGGTGAGGACACGGGCGGTGGTGGTGTCGCTGGCCGGAACCAAGAGTCCGGACTCCACCGCAAACGGAACGACGGCGGCTAGCATGTTCCCGCAGTTGGCCGTGGTATCCACGGTGTCGCCGAGCGGCTGCAGCTGTGCGAACTGAAATTCGAGATCTACTCCGTCCTGTGTGCCTCCACTTACAATGCCGACCTTGCTGGTCAGCGGATTGGCACCCCCGACTCCGTCCACTTGCAGTGGGTGCGGGGAGCCGAGGGTTGCGAGCAGAACCCGGTCGCGGGCAGCCGGTTCCGCAGGCAGGTCGGCGCGGCGGAAAAACGGACCTCTGGAGGTGCCGCCCCGCATGAACCAGCACGGAACGGCGGTCTGACTGCCGCGGAGGCGGGATCTGTCTGTGCGGGCAATGGCGACGGCGTCCATGGGGCCCCTTCCTGTGGCGTGCACCACAAGAATGTACCTCGTTGACTATATTGTTGACAATAAAGGCGACAAAGTCATCGCGGCCGACTCAACTCCCCGATGCGGCCCGGCGGATAGCATCGGCAATGCTGGCCATATGGGCTTCCATCACTTGGGCAGCCTTGTCGCCCCGCCCGGTGCAGATAGCTTCGATGATCTCCACATGCTCAGGCAGCGACACTCCGGCACGCCCGGGCTGAACAGCCAGGCGGAACTGGTGCCGCACATTCTGCGCCCTCAACCGTTCAATCGTGGCACCGGCTGTCCCCTGTCCGCTGATTTCCACAATGCGGCGGTGCAGCTTGGAATTGACCTCGGAGTAGCGCATCAGCTCACCTGCCTTGACTGCGGCGGTCATATCATCGGCCATCTGCTTCAACTCGGCCACCTCGCCGGCATCGATCCGCTCGGCTGCCTTGCGCGCACACAGCGCCTCCAGGACCCCGCGGACCTCGATGATCTCCACAGCTTCCTCCACCGGCACGGACCGCACCCGGGCGCCGCGGTTCTGCACGCGCTCCACGACGCCTTCGACGGCGAGTTCCGCCAGTGCCGATCGCACCGCGCTGCGGCTGGCGCGGAACCGGGCGCACAGATCCGCCTCCACCAACCGCTGGGACGGCACCAGTTCGCCGTCGAGAATCGCCGCACGGATCGCGTCGGCAACCTGCGCAGCGTTGCTTGTGGCCACTGCTGCATCTGCTGTCATCTTCGAGCTCCCCCGGCAGTGCCACCGCCCTGCCCGTCATTTTCCGTATCACGCAAAGTTACCACCACGGCCGCTTCGCAGGGCGGTCCCGCTTGGAATTGTTGACAATCGTGTGAATAATCGAGCGGATAAGTATGGGAGGACAACCAATATGACAGCAGTAACGGTCCTGGGACTGGGTGAGGCCGGACGCCTCTACGCTATGGGGCTGACAGCGGCCGGCGCCCATGTGCGCGGCTACGACCCCTTTACCGATGTGCGCAGCAGCGGGATACATCAGGTGGACACCCTTCCTGAAGCCCTGCGCGGCGCTGATGTGATTATCAGCTTGGTCGGCTCCGCAGCATCGAAGAGCATCGCCGAAGAAGCCCTTCCCCTGCTTCCCGCAGAAGCACTGTTTGCGGACTTCAACACCTCCGCCCCGGAAGGCAAAGCAGAACTTGCTGCCATCGCTGCTCGGCACGGCGTGGCCATGGTAGACGTGGCCGTTATGGCACCGGTCCCCCGCGCCGGCAGCCGGACCCCGCTGGCGGCCAGCGGAGCGGAGGCAGAGAGCTTCGCCGCCCTGCTGGAGCCCCTCGGCGTACCGGTGGACGTGGTCCCGGGGCCGCCCGGCGCGGCAGCCGGCAGGAAGCTGCTGCGCAGCGTCTTTATGAAAGGGCTGGCCGGGCTGGTCCTGGAATGCCAGGCCGCCGGACGGGCCGCCGGCTCGGAGCAGTGGATACTGGCGGAAATCGCTGCCGAACTGGGTCCGCAGGGGTCCAAACTCGTGCAGCGCCTGCTCCAGGGCTCGCATGCCCACGCGGTGCGCCGCACGCATGAGGTGGAGGATTCCCTCGCCTACCTCCGCCGCCTCGAAAGCCCGGCCTGGATGACGGACGGGACACTGCGCTGGCTGTCGTCACTGGTACCTGATTCCCGAACCTGAGGTATTGTCTGCGAAATTGTTGACAATAATCGGGGCCGCTGGTTGACTCTCAGCACTGCTTCGGGCGGGGCCTCCGCACTGCGCCGCTCAAAGAAGCCTGGTTTTGTGCAGACGCAAAGGACACCGTTATGGCTAATGCTTTCCGCGACGTGGCCCATCTGGGTTTCGTTGAGCTCTTCACCCCTGACTTCGACAAGAGCCTGTGGTTCTTCACTGAGTTGCTCGCGATGCGCGAGGTCGCGCGTGAAGGCGACTCCGCCTACCTGCACGCGTGGGATGACTACGAGCACCACACCATCAAGCTGACCGCCCACGAGACCTCCGGCGTCGGGCGGCTGGGGCTGCGGGCCGCCAGCGAGGAGGCGCTGCAGCGCCGGGTGGCAGCCATCGAGGCCGCCGGGCGCGGCATCGGCTGGCACGACGGCGGCCCGGGCATGGGCAAGACGTACGCCTTTGCGGATCCGGACGGACACCCGATGGACATCTACTTCGACAGTGAGTGGCATGAGCCCACCGACGAGTCCCGACCGGCGCTGAAAAACCAGGCCGACCGGTTCCCGGGCCGCGGCGTTAACGCCCGCAGGTTGGACCACGTGAACTTCCTCGGCGCGGACGTGGCGGAGAACGGCCGGTTTGTGGAGGAGGTCCTGGGCGGCAAGCCCACCGAACAGATCCGGCTGGACAACGGCGCCCTCTCCGGACAGTGGTTCACCTTCTCCAACAAGTCCTATGACCTGGTGTACAGCGGTGACTGGACCGGCAGCAGCGGACGGCTGCACCACATTGCTTTTGCCACGGACACCCGGGAGGACATCCTCAAAGCTGCGGACATCTTCCTGGAGAACGGGATCCACATCGAGACCGGGCCGCACAAGCACGCCATCCAGCAGACGTTTTTCCTCTACGTTTACGAACCCGGCGGCAACCGGATCGAGTTTTGCAACGCCGGTGCCCGGCTGATCCTGGCGCCGGATTGGAAGACCATCGAATGGAGCGAGGCCGAGCGTGCCAAGGGCCAGGCCTGGGGTATGAAGACCATCGACACCTTCCACACCCACGGCACTCCCCCGGTCGGGCTGACCGCCGGCTGACCCTTTCGGCACCCGCTCACAAAGACGGCGGGGCCTCCCTTGCAGGAGGCGCCGCCTTTGTGTGCCGAGACAGGATCAGGCCAGTGCCGCGTCCGGCCGGTGCCCCTTCTTCGCCAGCTGGATCTGCTCATAGACGTGGTGGCGCAGCTCGGTGAATCGCGGCAGGCCGCGGGTTTCGAGTTGGTCCCGGTCTTCCGGCAGGTCAATCCTCAGATCCTCCTGGACCACGGTGGGCGAGGAGGACAGGATGATCACGCGTTCACCCAGATATACGGACTCGTCAATGTCATGGGTGACAAAAAGAATTGTCATGCCCAGGTCCTTCCACAGCCGCCGGGTAAGGTCCTCCAGATCCGCACGCGTCTGGGCATCGACTGCGGCGAACGGCTCATCCATCAGCAGCACCTCGGGCTGGTAGGCGACGGCGCGGGCGATGGCCACACGCTGCTGCATGCCGCCGGACAGCTGCCACGGATAGGACTTGGGCACGTGAGCCAACCCCACCGCTTCCAGCGCTTCGGCTACCCGCTGCCGCCGCTGGGCCTTGGGCACCCCGGCGTTTTTCAGGGGAAGTTCCACGTTGTCTTCCACCCGCAGCCACGGGAAGAGGGAGCGCCCGTACTCCTGGAACACCACGGCCATCTTTTTCGGCGGCCCGGTCACTTTTTTGCCGTCCAGCAGCACCTCGCCGGCGGTGGCCCCCAGCAGCCCGGCGATGCATTTAAGCAGCGTGGTCTTGCCGGATCCTGACGGGCCCACCAGGCAGGCCAACTCGCCGTGGCCGAGGTCGAAGGTGAGGTTGCGGACCGCTTCAACCGGCCCGCCGTCCGTCGAGTAGACCTTTTTCAGCCCGCGGACCGAAAGCAGCGCTTCCCCTTCCGGCAGGACCCTGCCCGTCGGAGCCGCACCTCCCGGGGAATCGGGTATTGTCTCAGGCTGCATTTTCTACCTCTTTCAGGCCGTGGTACCAGCGCAGGATGCGCCGTTCGCACCATTGGAAGATCAGGGAAAGGGCCAGGCCGATCAGGCCGAGCACCAGCATCCCGGACCACATTTCCGGGATGGCGAAGGAGCGCTGGAACTGCAGGATGGTGAAGCCCAGCCCCGAGGATGAACCGAACATTTCCGAAATCACCATCAGGATCAGGCCGATGGAAAGTGACTGCCGGACGCCGGCCATGATGGTGGGCGCCGCCGAAGGCAGGACCTGGTAACGGATCCGGTTCATACCGGAAATGCCGTAGGAGCGGGTGGTCTCGTTCTGCACCGGGTCAATGGAGCGCACCCCTTCAATGGTGTTCAGCAGGACCGGCCAGATACAGCCCACCACAATAACTGCCACTTTCATTCCGTCGTTGAGCCCCACCAGCAGGATCAGCACCGGCACCAGCACCGGGGGCGGCAGGGCCCGGAAAAACTCGAAGACCGGCTCGGTGGCCGCGCGCAGCGTGCGGTTCAGTCCCACCAACAGCCCGACGGCGACGCCCAGGAGAATGGCGAGCGCCAAGCCGGCCAGCAAACGGCCGATCGAGGGCAATACGTCGGCCGTGAAGCGGCCCTCAAACCAAGTGGGACGGAATACCTCCACCAGCGCTTCGGGTGCAGGGACGAAGAAATTGGGTTCGCCCCGGGTATAGCCCCACCAGAGCAGCACCAGCAGCAGGGGCAGGGCAATGATGAAGCCCAAGCTCTTGAACGCCTTCACAGCACCACCTCCCCGCGGACGGAGGGGTGCCACGCCAGGAGCCGCTTTTCAGCCTGGCGCATTACCACGTTGATGGCCACGCCCAGCAGGCCGGTGGCCAGGACCAGCGAGTACATGCCGGAGATCGCGCCGCCGGACTGCGCGTCGGCAATCTCCCTGCCGAGTCCGGGTGACCCGATGATCAGTTCTGCAGTGATCGCCAGGATCAGGGCCACCGAGGCGGCGAGCCGGATACCGGTCATGAGGTAGGGCAGGACAGTGGGGAAAACCACGTGCCGGATTCGCTGCATCCGGGAGAATCCGTAGGACTGAGCCGTCTGAGTGGCCACGTTGTCCACATCGGCCACGCCGTACAGCACCTGGATCAGCACCTGCCAAAAACAGGCATAGATGATCAGCATCAGCGAGGACTCGATCTTTACCCCAAACAACAGCACGGCCAGCGGAATCAGGGCGACGGAGGGTACCGGGCGCAGGAACTCGATGGTGGAGTTGGTAAAGCGGCGCAGGAAGGCACTCATGCCGATCACCAGGCCCAGTACCCCTGCGGCCAGCACTGCAACCGCGAGTCCGACCGCCCAGGCGAGCAGGGTATGGCCCACGGCCACCCAAAACGCCGTCAGGCCGAAATCGCGGACCAGCGCCATAATGACCTCGGACGCCGGTGGCAGGAATCGCCGTTCCACCAATCCCACCGCGGGAACCAGCTCCCAGATCAGCAGGAAGGCCAGAACACCGGCCAGGCCCAGCACCGGTTTGGGCACAGGACGGCGGGCACCCGGACGGGCCGCGCGGGTTGGCGCGGCCCGTCCGGACTTCAGCACTTCTGCGCTCATTGCGGCAGCAGCTCGTCCAGCTTCGGGTCACCGCTGATCAGCCCGTCGCTGAGTGACAAGTCAGCCAGTGTCTCCACGCCGTCACGGTTGATCTCGGTGGCGAAACTGGGCAGCGTCAGCGCTTTCGCGGTTTCGGCGTCGATTTTCGTGTAGGTCAGCAGCACGTCCCGCACGGCGTCGGGGTTCTCCTGGGCGTATTCCATCGACTTGTTCATGGCAGCCGTGAACTTCTCCACCAGCTCGGGATCGTCGTCTGCCATGCCCGACGTCGTGAAGTAGGCACCAATGGTCAGGTCATCGGCGGTGTCCGCATAATTGGAGGCGATCAGAGTGGATCCCGCATTCTGCCCGCCGGTCAGGAAGGGCTCCACCACCTGGATGGCGTCCACCTGGCCGCGTTCGAGGGCGGCCTGCATATCAGGGAACGCCAGTTCCACAAATTCGATGCCGGACGGATCGCCGCCGGCCTTGCGTACTGCCGCCCGGACGGTGGTGTCGTTGATGTTGTTCAGGGTATTGACGGCCACCTTCCTACCTTCCAGATCCATCGCGGTGGTGATGCCCGAGTCCGGGTTGACCAGGATCCCGCCGAAATCGGCGCCGTCTTCACCGGTGGACGCAGCGCCCGCGGCAACCATCTGCACATCCAAGCCCTTGGACTTGGCCACGAGCATGGATGAAATATTGCTGAAACCGAAATCCATGCTGCCGCTCATCACGGCAGGGACAATGGCCGCGCCGCCTTGGGCGGGCTGCAGTTCCAGCTCCAGGCCTTCCTCTTCGAAGAAGCCCTCCTGGACGCCCAGGTAGATGGGCGCGACATCAACGATGGGTATGACGCCGACGGTCACTTTGGTCAGCTCCCCTCCCCCGGCGGCGCCGGTATCCTCGGAGCCGCCGCTGGGAGATCCTGAACCGCAGGCGGCGAGGGCCAGCACTGCGGCAAAGGCGGCCAGCACCCTAAGAATTGGCTTCATTGTCATTCCCCGGTTTCTGTGCAAAAAGTTAGCTAGGTCACACACACGGTATTTTTGGTAGACATGATTGTCAACAATTTTGGTGAATGTTATTGCGTTGACCCTGACGGGAGGTGTGGCAGACTGCACGCATGGAAATCCGGCCAGCCACACTGCTCGACGGTTCCTTCCGCGTCCGCCGGGCCACGCGTGACGACGTCGGCCCGATCCGGTCGCTTCTGCAGTCAGACGAGTTGGACGCGTCCCGCCCTTCGGAGCCGGCTGAGGCGTTGGAACCGTATCTTCGTGCCTTCGAGGCGATAGATGCAGACCCCGCCCATTTCCTTGCCGTCGTCGAGAACCCGGGGGACATAGTTGGAACGCTGCAGCTGACCCTGATCCCCTGCCTGGCGGCCGGAGCCGCCACCCGGCTGCAGGTGGAAGCAGTGCACGTGCGGGCCGGTCTGCGCTCGCACGGTCTCGGGGCCGCGATGATGGAGTGGGCGGTTGACCAGGGCCGGGCAAACGGTGCGGGAATGGTCCAGCTGACATCCAACGGCCGCCGGGAAGCTGCGCACCGGTTTTACCGGCGGCTCGGTTTCGAGCCATCGCATATCGGGTTCAAGCGCCGTTTGACCCCGGCTTCGCATTCAACCAGTGGGTAACCGCAGACCGCGTTTAGGCGCCGGGCCACCTGCCGGTCCGGAACAGTTCCTCCAGGGTTGCCGTGGCCGGTGCCGGGTCCAGCCCACGGCCGGCCAGCCAGGCGTCGTCGCCGTAGGACGTGGCATAGCGATCCCCGGAATCGCACATCAGGGAAACAATGCTGCCGGCCCGGCCCTGCGCTTCCATGGCGGCTCCGAGCTGCCACACACCCCAGAGATTGGTGCCTGTCGAGGGACCGGCGTGCAGACCTGCAATGCTGTGCAGATGCCGGGCGGCTGCCACGGACGCCGCATCGGGCACCTGGACCATATGGTCGATGACTTCCGGGATGAAACTCGGCTCCGGGCGGGGCCGGCCGATGCCTTCGATTCGGGACGGGCCGCCGACGGCGGGGACACCGGGGTGCTGCCAGGCGGGGAAGAAGGCCGAGCGCTCGGGGTCGACCACCGCCAGCCGGGTCGGGTGGCGGTGGTAGCGGATGTACCGGCCCAGGGTTGCGCTGGTGCCGCCGGTGCCGGCGCCCACCACTATCCACTCAGGCAGCGGGTGCTCTTCCAAGGCCATCTGGGAAAAGATCGATTCGGCAATGTTGTTGTTGCCGCGCCAGTCCGTGGCCCGCTCCGCGTAGGTGAACTGGTCCATGTAGTGGCCCCCGGTGCGTTCCGCCACCGCTTCGGCCGCGGCGTAGACCTCGGACGGGTCCTCCACGAAATGGCAGCTGCCGCCGTACTGCTCAATCAGGGCGATCTTCTCCGCACTCGTGGTGCGGGTCATCACGGCAACAAAGGGCAGGCCCAGCAGCTGGGCGAAGTAGGCTTCCGAGACGGCGGTGGACCCGCTGGAGGCTTCCACTATGGTGGTGCCTTCCCGGATCCAGCCGTTGACCAGCCCGAAGAGGAACAGGGAGCGTGCCAGCCGGTGTTTGAGGCTGCCGGTGCGGTGGGTGGACTCGTCCTTGAGGTACACCTGGACGGACCAGCCGTCCGGCACGGGGATCTGGAACAGGTGGGTGTCAGCGGAGCGGGCCGCCTCGGCTTCTATCCGGCGGATGGCGCCTTCAGCCCAGGTGCGGTCCCGGTAGGTTGGGGTAGTCACCCGACCCAGCCTACGTGGCGGACTGCTGCGGTTCGGCGATGACGGCGGCCGTACCGGACACGCGGATCCCGCCTTCGGCCGGCACATCCACGGTCAGCAGGCTCGGCCGGCCGACATGTCTGCCCTGGTGGATGAGCACCTGACCGGGCACCTGCACCAGCTGCAGCTCCCGCAGGTAGGCGCCCACCGCTGCGGCGGCCGAACCGGTGGCCGGGTCCTCGGTGATGATCCCCACTGGAAAGAGGTTGCGGGCCTCGAACTCCGTGGCTGACCGGACCGACAGCACGGTCACCGTCCCCTTCCAGCCCTGCTCGTCCATCAGTTCCCGCATGGCAGCCGGGTCAAACCCGAAGCCGTCAAAGACCGTTTGGCGGGCCAGCACCAGGACCGGGTGGAGGTTGCCGGCAAAGGACAGCCGGACCGGATAGTCCGGATGCAGGTCCGGCTCTTCCAGCCCCAGCAGGTTCAGCAGCCGGGCCAGGACCTCCGGGGCAATCGGCGTCACCTGCGGTGCCACACTGGTGAAGGTGGCCGTGGTCCCGGCGGCGGAGTCCGACGTCGTAATCCGCACCTCGCCGGCCGGTGTTTCGAAGACGAAGTCGCGGGAAATCCCGCGGTTGGCGAGCGCCACGGCGGTGGCTACCGTGGCGTGGCCGCAGAACGGGACCTCGGCGGTGGGTGAGAAATACCGGATGCCGATGCGCCCGGGTTCCTCCGGGGTGCCGGGCCGGACCACAAACGCACTCTCGGCGTATCCGACCTCCGCCGCGATGTCCTGCATCTGCTCATCCGTCAATGCGGAGGCATCGAGCACCAGCCCGGCGGGGTTGCCGCCGTCCGGAGTGGAAGCGAACGCGGTCAGGCGCAGGATGTCCGGTGCGGGATTCATGCGGTCATTCTGCCAGAGGGCCTGCCGCTCCGAAGGTAGGCAGGAAGGCCCGTGAGCCGCCCGGTCCATTTTCATAAGCACCCTGATCATCGCTAAGGTCGGAGATAACCGTTGCACGTTGCAGCCAGCATCAGGAGGATCGATGAGCCAGGAAACCGTCCCGGAGAACGCCGAATCCCACGCGGGAGCCGATCCCCGGCCGGGCATCATCGAACAGGACCAGGCACTGGACGCCGTGCCGGGCCCCGCGGGTGAGGGTGTCGCGCTCGTGGCCGGCGCCGGTGGCGTCATTGGCCGGCACGCTGCGGATGAGTACGCCCGCCGCGGTTGGAAGGTCCGCGGGGCCAGCCGCCGCCCCGTGTCCGACGCCGCTTGGGAGCATCTGTCCGTCGACCTGCTCGACGCCGCGGCCGCCCGGCAGGGCCTGGCACCGGCGGCGGACACTACCCACTTGGTGTTCGGTGCCTACATCGAGCGTCCGACGTCGGCGGAACTGTCCACGGTCAACACGGCGCTGCTGCGCAACACCTTGGATGCGCTGCACGCAGCGGGTGCGCCGCTGCGGCACGTGACGCTGTACCAGGGCGGTAAGGCCTACGGTGCGCATCTGGGGTATTTCAACGCCCCGGCCAAGGAACGCGATCCACGGCTGATCCAACCCAATTTCTATTACGACCAGGAAGACCTGCTGCGGGAGGTGGCCGCCGAACGCGGCTTTGATCTCACCGTGCTGCGCCCCGAAGGTGTGATCGGTTATGCCACCGGCAACCCGATGAACCTGCTGATGGCTATTGCCGTGTATGCCGCCGTGAGCAGGGAGCTGGGGCAGCCGCTGCGTTTTCCCGGCACGGTGGCCGCCTATGACGCGCTCTATCAGGTGACCGACGCCGAACTCCTGGCCCGGGCCGCAGTCTGGTCCGGCTCCGCTCCGGCCGCAGCCGGGGAAATCTTCAACATCACCAACGGTGACTTCTTCCGCTGGCGCCAGCTCTGGCCGGCCTTCGCCAAACACTTCGGCATGGAGTACGCCGAACCGCAGCCGGTGCCGCTGACCGACGCCATGCCGCAGTACGCCCGCCTGTGGGAAGAGATGACCAAACGGCACGGGCTGCAGCCCATTCCATATGAGGATCTGGTGCGCTGGGAATTCGCGGACTTTATCTTCCGCTCGGAGTTCGACAATGTCTCCTCCACCGTCAAGGCGCGTCAGGCCGGTTTCGGCGACTGCCTCGATTCGGAGGACCGCTTCCTGGAACTCTTCACCCGCCTGGCGGCGGAAAAAATCATCCCCGGACCGGCAGCCTGACCCGCCCACGGCCCCAGCACTACCAGAGGAGTTCCCCATGAAGATTGTTGGCGTCCGCACCTTCGGCGGCCCCGATGCCTTGGAAATCCTTGAGGTACCCGAACCGCATGCCGGGCCGGGCGAGGTCCGCATCCGGGTCCGTGCGGCCGCGGTGAGTCCCACGGACACCATGCTGCGCTCCGGAGCCCAGGACATGGGCGGACAGGAACCGCCCTACATTCCGGGGATGGACGCCGCGGGCATCATCGACGAGGTGGGCGACGGCGCCGCCTGGCAAATCGGCGACGAAGTCATGGCCCTGGCCCTGCCCCGGGACAGCCACCGCGGCGCCTACACCGAATACCTGGTAGCCCCGGCGGATTCCATCGCCTGCATTCCCGGCGGCATCGGCCTGGAGGCGGCCTCCACCCTGCCCATGAACGGGCTTACGGCTGCGCAGACCCTGGAGAAGCTGGCGCTGACGGACGGGCAGGTCCTGGCCGTCACCGGTGCCGCGGGCATGCTGGGCAACTACCTGATCCAGCTGGCCAAGGAGGCGGGGCTGACCGTGGTGGCCGACGCTGCGGACAAAGACGCCGAACTCGTCTCGGCCCTCGGCGCGGACTATGTGGTGGAGCGCGGGGAGGACGTGGCGGACCGGATCCGGGAACTCTTCCCCCAGGGAGTCGACGCCCTCGCCGATGCCGCCGTGCTGGACGGCCGGGCGGCCTGGGCGGTGCGCGACGGCGGCGGGTTCGCCGCCTTCCGCGGATGGAACGGGGACCCGGGCCGCGGCGTGCAGGTCCACCCCATCTGGGTGCGGGAGGAATACCACTCCGGGAAGAAGCTGGACCGGCTGCGCGCCCTGGCAGAAGCGGACCTGCTGAGCCCGCGGATCGCCGATGTACTGCCGCCCGAACGGGCCCCGGAAGCGCATCGGCGGCTGGAAGCCGGCGGCCTGCGCGGCAGAATCGTGCTCACCTTCTAACGGGTACACCCTCACGACGGCGGCCCCTCCCGGGTGCCGCCGTCGTTTGGTTAGAGCAGGCAGGCCAGGGGGCTATCCGTTGCTCCGGACCGGTGCTAGGGTTCCGGGCATGGAGATCCTGATTTTCGAGTAGCGCGCCGCTGTGCCCTCTCGATACTTCGCAGACAACCATCCACAGCTTGTTGAGGCCAGGCCTCCAAGTCCTTCCGTCTGCATTTCCGTTTCCCCCTGTATTCCTGGCATGCCCTCGGAAGGGCCTGTGCCGGCGTCGACGGCGCCAGCCATAGGAGCAAAACCATGCGTGCACCGAAGAAAAAACCCACCGCATCCCCCGCCGGACAGCAACCGGACCTGACCGGGGTACTGCCCGTGTCCCAGATCAACCTGGCACCTGCCGCCGAAGCGAAGCTGAACGAGGCCGGGCAGTCCCGCGCAGCCTCCGCCGCTGAAGCGGGGCTGCCGGGCTGGCAGAGCCTGGGCAAGGACCACAAGCCCACCCGGGCCAACACCTCCCGGCAGGGCCCGCGCGAGCGCAAGGTCCGCTGGTAACGGATCGCCTGCCCCCACGGGAAAGGACCGGCCGGCCGCATCACCGCGGCCGGCCGGTCCGCCCCGCAACGCAGGCTGCCCGGCCAAATTCCTTCCGGCGGCCGAGCAGTTCCGGCGGCAGGACCCAGTCAGTTAATCCGCGCTTCCAGCCCTTCCCATTCCTGCGAGCGCAGCTCGTTCTTGCGGATCTTTCCGGTGGAGGTCTTGGGCAGCTCGAGAATGAATTCGACGCTGCGGGGCGCTTTGTAGGAGGCAATCTGCGACTTTACGTGCGCCAGCAGGTCCTCCCCGGTGGCTTCAAGGCCCGGGACCAGCACCACAAAGGCCTTGGGCCGCTCGCCCCAGCGCTCGTCCGGAACGCCGATGACGGCGACGTCGGCCACGGCCGGATGGCTGGCCAGTGCCTGTTCCACTTCAATGGTGGAAATGTTCTCCCCGCCGGAGACCACCACGTCCTTGGACCGGTCCAGCAGCTGCACGTACCCGTCCGGATGCATCACCCCGAGGTCCCCGGTGTGGAACCAGCCGCCGCGGAAGGCGTCGGCGGTGCCCGCTTCATCCCGGTAGTAACCGCGCATCACGCAGTTGCCGCGCATCACGATCTCGCCCATCTCCACGCCGTCGGACGCGACATCGGCCAGTTCACCGTCTGCGCCGGGTACGTCCCGGACCACCCGCAGCCGCTCGGCGGTCAACATCCCCACGCCCTGGCGGGCCATGTTCCGGGCCAGGGCATCGGCATCCAGGTCCGCCCACGCAGCCTGCGGCTCGCAGACCGCATAGGGCCCGTAGGACTCGGTCAGCCCGTACACATGCACCACGGTGGCCTGCAGCCGGTGGATCTTGTTGATCACCGTGGGGCTGGGCGGGGCGCCGGCGGTGACGATGGTCAGCGGATGCTCCAGTTCATGCGCCTCCTCCGCGGTGGCGATGGCGGAAAGGACGGTCGGCGCCCCGGCCAAGTGGTCGATTCCATGCGTATCAATCAGCCGCCAGATTTCGGGCCCCCGGACGGCACGCAGGCACACGTGGGTTCCGGATGCTGCGGTCAGCGCCCATGTGGTGCACCAGCCGTTGCAGTGGAACATGGGCAGCGTCCACAGATAGACGGTGTCCGCACCGAACCCCTGGTGGTGCACCTCGCCGAGCGAGTTCAGGTAGGCGCCCCGGTGCGTGTACATCACGCCCTTGGGCCGGCCGGTGGTGCCCGAGGTGTAATTCAGGCTGATCACGGTGTCCTCATCCGCCACGGTCCACGGCAGCGGGGTGTCGGTGCCGCGGGACAGGAAGGCGGCGTACGACGTCGCGCCCTCCACCGTGTCCTCGCTCCCGTCCTGCAGCGGCACGGACACCACTTCCGTGACCGTCTCCAGGTCAGGGCTGCCAAGGTTGCGCAGCAGGTCCGGGTCACCGAACAGGAGTGTGGCCCCGGAGTGGTTGCAGATGTAGGCGACCTCCGGCGGGGAGAGCCTGGTGTTCAGGGGTACCAGCACACCGCCGGCCAGCGGAACCGCGTAATCCGCAATGAGCAGTTCAGCTGAGTTGGTGCCCAGGAAGGCCGCGCGGGCCCCCTCGGCCAGGCCGGAGGCGCGCAGCGCGTGCGCCGTGCGGGTGACCGCGGACGCGAACTGCCGGTACGTCAACTGCCGTTCGCCATCGATCACCGCGGTCTTCTCCGGATGGACGGCAGCAGCTCGTTCCAGGAAACGAAGCGGGGTCAAAGCGGTATCCAGACCGGTCATGTCTCTCCTTTGAGGTGTAACGGCCTTCCACGCTACACGGAGGATGAGGCGTGGATCACATCGGCATGTCGTCCGGTGACGCATTCCGCGGCGGGCCCCGGGACGGCGGGGCAAGGATAGGCACCTCCTCCGCAGCGGGCAAATCGGCGGTCGCGTCGGCGCAGTCGCCGCGGATGCCCGTGGACTTGCCGCCCCCTCCCGCCGATATCGTTAAATGCAGTGCCCGCCCCACTAGGGGGTTCGGCGCTGCCCGGGTCCCCCTCGTCTTGAGCCGGCCGGGCAGCAGCACGACACTCCTCCGCCTCCCACCGACCGCAGCGTTGCGTGCCGCCGGGGTGCCGGAGCGGGGCACTGCAACGCCGGGATTTCGGCCCCGGCGCTGAAACCTCAACGAAGCGGAGATGCAATGCCCCACAAAATCATCCTGGACTGCGATCCCGGCCATGATGATGCGGTCGCCCTGCTGCTGGCACACGGCAGCCCGGAGATCGAGCTCCTGGCGGTGACAACCGTCGTCGGAAACCAGACCCTGGAGAAGGTGACACGCAACGCGCTGGCGATTGCCCGTGTCGCAAATATCACAGGCGTTCCGTTCGCCGCCGGCTGTGACCGGCCCCTGGTGCGCACCATCGAAACCGCTCCCGACATCCACGGCGATTCCGGCATGGACGGCCCCGAGCTGCCCGAGCCCACGCTGGAACTGGATCCCCGCCATGCCGTGGACCTGATCATCGACACCGTGATGTCCCACGAACCCGGAACGGTCACCATTGTCCCCACTGCAGGACTGACCAACATTGCCCTCGCCGTGCGCAAGGAACCGCGCATCGCCGAACGGGTGAAGGAAGTTGTCCTGATGGGCGGCGGCTACCACGTGGGCAACTGGTCCGCCGTGGCCGAATTCAACATCAAGATCGACCCCGAAGCCGCCCACATTGTCTTCAACGAGAAGTGGCCGCTGACCATGGTCGGCCTGGACCTCACCCACCAGGCACTGGCCACGGACGAGGTCGCTGCCCGTATCGCCGCCGTCGGCACCAAGCCGGCAAAGTTCGTCGGTGAACTCCTGGAGTTCTTCGGACACGCTTACAAGGACGCCCAGGGCTTTGACTTCCCACCCGTGCACGATCCCTGTGCAGTGGCCTACGTGATTGACCCCTCCGTGATGACCACCCGCCGCGTGCCGCTCGACGTCGAGCTCACCGGCACCCTGACGCTGGGCATGACCGTGGCGGACTTCCGCGCCCCGGCGCCCGCGGATTGCACCACCTCGGTGGCTGTGGACCTGGACCATGAAAAGTTCTGGGGCCTTGTTGTTGACGCACTCGAACGAATCGGTGAGGTAGACCTGTGAGTGAAACCACCCGGCGCCGGGTCAACGTCGGCGCACTGATGACGGCACTGCTGGCGGCCTGCGTGGCCTTCCAGCTCAATGCCTCAATGCTCTCCCCCGCCCTGGTCACCATCGAAGAGGAACTGAACACCACTTCGGCGGCCGTGGGCCTGAGCCAGACGGCGTTCTTCACCGCTGCTGCACTGTTCTCCCTGTTCCTTCCGCGGCTGGGCGACATCATCGGCCGCAAAAAAGTTCTTGCCGGCATGCTCGTGGTCCTGACCATCGGTTCGGTGGTTGCCGCCCTGGCGCCGAGCATCGAGGTCCTCTTTATCGCCCGCCTGATTCAGGGCGTTTCCGGCCCGGTGGTCCCGCTGACCCTGATCATGCTGCGCGTGGAAATCACCGACGCGAAGCTGTACGGCACGCTGATGGGTGTTATCACGGCCGTGAACGGCGGCATTGCCGGTGTGGACGCCGTGGCCGGCGGATACCTGGCACAGAACCACGGCTTCGCCTCGGTCTTCTGGGCCATGGCTGTCGTGGGTGCCGTTGCTGCGGCCCTGCTGTTCTTCCTGGCCCCTGAATCCACCGCCGAGAAGAAGGAAAAGATGGACTGGGTGGGCGTGGTTCCCCTGGTCATTTCCGTGGGCACCCTGCTGACCGCGTTCAACGAGGCGGGCAAACTGGGGGCCGCAAACTGGCCGCTGGTCATCGGCCTGATCGTTATTGCCGTGATTGCCTTCGTGGTCTTCTGGAAGGTGGAGAACCGGACCGAGCAGCCGCTGGTGGCAACCCACCTGCTCAAGCAGCGTTCCACCTGGGCCCTGCTGCTCACCACACTGCTGACCATGACCGGCGTCTTTGCCGTCATCAACGGCATCATCCCCGCCCTGGCGCAGGACGGTGCCGTCGGCTTCGGCATGGGCGCCGAGGAGTCCGCTTGGTGGACCCTCACCCCGTACGCCATCGCCGGGCTGGTCCTGGGCCCGATTGCCGGCCGGCTTGCCGCCACTTGGGGCTACGGCAAGGTGCTGCGGGTCGGCATGATCGGTTCGGTCATTGCCCTGTCCCTGATGCTGCTGGTGGTCGGCAGCGATTCCAAGCTGGGCGTGCTGGGCGTGTCGGTGCTGATCGGCATCACCTACGCCGGCATCGGCAACATCATGCTCAACGGCCTGGGTATTGTGCTCTCCCCCAAGGAGAACCCCGGCTTCCTGCCCGGGCTCAACGCCGGCGCCTTCAACCTCGGCGCCGGCCTGAGCTTTGCCGTGATCTACGCGGTGAAGACCGCTGCCACCCCGGCCGACGGCGGCGGCACCTCGGGTTACTACGCCGGTATCATTGCCGGTCTGGTGATCCTGGCGCTGGCCCTGGCCACGTCCTTCCTCATCCCCAAACCCGTCAACGCCGAGGTCGCCACGGCCGAGCCGGCCGACCGCTGACCCCGTCAAGGAGATTCTCCGCATGCCCGCCGGAAAAGTTGTAGTAGTAGGGTCGCTCAACGCTGACCTGACCGTCCGTACCGACCGTTTCCCCTCCCCCGGGGAAACCCTGGGCGGATCCGAACTGGTGATTGTGCCCGGCGGCAAAAGCGCCAACCAAGCTGCAGCTGCCGCCATTTTGGGCGCCGATGTCCGGCTTTTCGGTGCCGTGGGCGCCGACGGGCACGGGGACCTGCTGCTCAAGGCGGCCGCCGGTGCGGGCGTGGACGCCTCGCGTGTGCTGCGCCGCACCGGCACGGCCACCGGCACGGCCATGATCGTGGTGGACGCAGCCGGTGAGAACACCATCATTGTGTCCCCCGGGGCCAACGGCACGGTCACCGGCGCCGAGCTGCCGGCGGACCTGTTCGACGGCGCCGCCGTCCTGACGCTGAGCCTGGAGGTTCCGCTGGAAGCGGTCACCGCCGCTGCCAGGGCCGGGCACGACGCCGGCGCGCAGGTGCTGCTGAACCTCTCCCCGTACCGGGAGGTCCCGGCGGAACTGCTGGCCCTGACCGACGTGCTGCTGCTCAACACGCATGAAGCGGCGCTGGTCACCGGGCTGGCGGATCCGACTGGGGACTGGGAGGCGGTCATCGCCGCCCTGGACGCGTTGGGCGTGCGCCGGACCATCATCACCTTGGGCAGTGCCGGCGCCGTCGTACTGGACGGCACTGCGAACGGGGGCGAGCGCATCACAGCCATTGCCCCTACCCGGGTCACCGCGGTGGACACCACCGGCTGCGGGGATGCGTTCACCGCCGCCACCGCGGCACGGCTGGCTGCGGGCGCCTCCCTGGTGGACGCGGCGCGTTTTGCCGCCCGCGCCGGCGCGCTGGCCGCCACCCGCGAGGGCGCCCAGTCCTCCTACTCGGCGCTGCTGGAGCTGGCAGGCTAAGGATCGTTTCACCGGCCGGGGGGGGGCCCGGCGGGGGCCGGGGCGGGGCCCGCCCCGCCGGTTGGGTGGGGGGGGAGAGGACCGCCCCACCCCCGGCAGCGGGGCGGGGCGCCCACCTTCACGGCGACGTTTGCTC